>NZ_JBEFAK010000033.1:0-116863 GCF_040137845.1 Nonomuraea sp. B19D2
GGGACTCGTGGAGAGCCCGTTGCCCGGAGACGGGCACGGCGGGTTCGGAAGGCGGTCCGGGAAAACGGACTGGTCGAAAGGCCAGCACCGCGTCTCGGGCCGACCTTACCGGCCGACCCGGCACCAGGAGATCGCTCTGACGGCGATGCTGGACGATCATCGGGCGTTGTACAACGCCGCGCTGGAGGAACGCCGCCAAGCAACTTCTGGAGCGCTCACTGACGTATCTGGCAAAAGATTTACCTACCGATTTCCCCGGCTATATCGGCGTTTCTAGGCAGCTTGTTGCAAAATAACCGCCATTTCGGCAAAAGCACGTCAAAAGGGGCGGCAGCCTGGGAGCCATGCGTATTCGGAAAGCCCGCCTGACCGCGGTGGCAGGCGCCCTCGCCCTCGCCACGGGGCTCGCCGCGCCCGCGTATGCCCAGGTCTCCGCCCCTGCCGTGGCCACCGTCCGGCAGGACACCCCCGCGGTGTACGCCAACGCCGCCTACTTGATGGACGCCTCCTCCGGCAAGGAGCTGTTCAGCAAGAACGCCGACGACCGCCTGCCGATCGCCAGCGTCACCAAGACGATGACCGCGTACGTCGTGCTGAAGACCGCCAAGCCCACGGACGTGGTGCGGATCAAGCAGGAGGACGTCCAGTACGCGGAGGACGGCGGCGGCACCACCGCCGACCTGCAGCCCGCCGACCGCCTCACGGTCGGCGAGCTCTTGTACGGCCTGATGCTCCCCTCGGGCGCGGACGCCGCCCACGCGCTGGCCCGCACGTACGGGCCCGGCGTCGGGGGCTTCGTCGCCAAGATGAACGCGACCGCCCGCGAGCTCGGCATGAAGGACACCGAGTACGTCAACGCCGACGGCCTGCCCACGCCGGACGGCGACGGCTACTCCACGGCCCGCGACCAGACCCTCCTGGCGGCCAAGGCGCTGCAGGTGCCGCTGATCAAGGAGGTGGCCGGCACCCGGTACCACTCGCTGGACGCCACCGACCAGCACGGCTCGTACAGCTGGCGCAACACCAACCGGCTGCTCCGGGAGCCGGGGGTGATCGGGCTGAAGACGGGGTTCACGCGGGCGGCGGGGTTCACGCTGGCGTTCGCGGGTGAGCGGGACGGCCGGACACTGGTCGGCGTGCTGCTCGGCGAGTCCGACTCCAGCCGCCGCTTCTACACGGCGGACACCCTGCTGTCGTGGGGCGCGGCCCGCGAGGCCGCGTAGCTCATCCTCCGCCCCATGGACGGTGTTGATCCTTTGGGCTAGTTTGCCCGACATGAAGCTTCGATTCGCGTTGGGTGCGCTGTCAGCGGCGGCCGTCGTACTCGCCACCGCCCTCCCCGCCCACGCCGGGACGCCCAGGCTCGGCTGGGAGCTCAAGGAGACCGGGGTGACCGCGCGCCTGCGCGGCCTGTCGCCCGTCAGCCGGGACGTGGCGTGGGCCTCGGGCTCGGGCGGCACCGTGCTGCGGACCGTGGACGGCGGGCGCAGCTGGCAGAACGTCTCACCGCCCGACACCGCCGCGCTCCAGTTCCGCGACATCGAGGCGTTCGACGCGCGCCGGGCCGTCGCGCTGTCCATCGGCGAGGGTACGGACTCGCGCGTCTACCGGACCGAGGACGGGGGGCGTACGTGGGCCGAGACGTTCAGGAACGACGAGCCGAAGGCGTTCTACGACTGCCTGGCCTTCTTCGACCGGCGGCACGGGCTCGCCATGAGCGACCCTGTGGACGGCAGGTTCCGCCTCCTGGCGACGGACGACGGCGGGCGGAGCTGGCAGGTGCTGCCCGCCGACGGGATGCCGGAAGCGCTGCCGGGTGAGGCGGGCTTCGCGGCGAGCGGGCAGTGCCTGGTCACGGCGGGCGGGCGGGACGCCTGGCTGGCCAGCGGCGGGGCGGAGCGGTCGCGAGTGTACCACTCGGGCGACCGCGGGCGTACCTGGACGGTGACCGACACGCCGATCCCCGCGGGCGACCCGGCGCGCGGCGTCTTCGGCCTGGCCTTCCGCGACCGCCACCACGGCATCGCGGTCGGCGGCGACTACCGGCCCGAGCAGGCCTCCCCCAGCGCGGGCGCGGTGACCGGAGACGGCGGCGCCACCTGGCAACCGGCCACCACGCCGCCTCCCGCGTACCGGTCGGGAGTCGCCTGGCTCCCGCACCTGCCGTTCGCGGCCGTCGCGGTGGGGCCTTCGGGCAGCGACGTCACGTGGTCGGGCGGGCGCAGCTGGGAGACCTTCGACAGCGGCTCGTTCGACACGGTGTCGTGCACCCGCGACCTGTCCTGCTGGGCCTCGGGCGAAGCCGGCCGCGTCGCACGCCTCACGCTGAAGTAGCCTCAGCGGACGCCGCGGGGCCGGAACTGGATGCTGATGCGCGGCCCCGTGGGGCGGGCCGTCTTCGGGATCGCGTGCTCCCACGTACGCTGGCAACTCCCGCCCATCACGATCAGATCCCCGTGCCCCAGATCACGCCGGATGGACGGCCCCCCGCCCCGCGGCCGGAGCAGCAGCGGGCGGGGATCGCCGACCGAGACGATCGCCACCATGGTGTCCTCGGTGCTGCCCCGCCCGATCGTGTCGCCGTGCCAGGCCACGCTGTCGCGGCCGTCGCGGTAGAAGCAGAGCCCGGCCGTGCGGAACGGCTCGCCCAGCTCCTCCTCGTAATGCTCGTTGAGCGCTCGCCTGCAGTCCTCGAGCACCGGGTCGGGCAGCGTCTCGCCCTCGTCGTAGAACTTCAGCAGCCGCGGCACGTCCACCACCCGGTCGTACATGTGCCGCCGCTCCGCCCGCCACGGCACCGTCTCGGCCAGCCGCTCGAACAGCGTGTCCGCGCCTGAGAGCCAGCCCGGCCGCAGGTCGATCCAGGCGCCGTGGTCGAGGTACGTCCTGCGGACCGTGGCACCGAGCGGCCCGACCCCGAGCTCCTCGTCGAGGCCGAGCAGAGATGCCTGGAACGGGGCTGTCATGGTGCCGAGTCTACGCCACAGTTCAAACATGCATTCGATCGCCGAACCTGGTTGGCCCGGCCCGTGCGGTACGTTGTCCGCGCAGGCCGAGTGCTCACCGAGTCGCCTCGCGCCACCCGCATCGCCGAGGTCCCGGCCTTCGGTCTCGCCGTGGTCGCGCAGGACCTGCGGCACCGACTCGATCGACGGCTGTGCAGCCTTCGTCGAGTGAGCGTCTTCGACACTCTGTGTTTACAAAGGAGACGTCAGCCGCCGCACGCGGCGAAGACGAACGTGTCCTTCAGCAGCGTGTACTTGTCCCTGACCGTGACCCCGCCCGTCTCGGTGTCGATCTGGACGATCGTTATCTTGTCGCCGGACAGCATGTGGAGGGTCACCTGGGTGTCCCCGGTCCAGTCGATCATGTGGATGTCCGCGTCCGGGAGCTTGATCTTCTTGCGGGCGGTGACCTGGTCGGTCTGCAGGTCGTACAGGACGAGCTCAGGCTTGGCACCCTGCACGACGTTCGCGACCGTGCGGCCGTCGGCGGACAGCGCCTGCGGCGCGTTCGACACGACGACCTGCGGCGGCGCGACGCGTACGACCTCATCGCCCGTGTCGGTGTAGACCGCCAGGTCGGTGACGGGCTCGTCGCCGTCGACGCTGGTGAGGAGTTCGTCCCCGTCGAAGCTGAAGCCCAGCACCGACCGGTCGGCCGGCACGGTGCCGAGCCGGGCGCCGGTGGCCGTGTCGAACACGCGCGTGCTCGCGGGCTTCTCGCCCCCGATGAGCGCCGCCAGCCGGCCGCCGTCGTCGGACAGGAGCAGGGTCATCTCGTTCTGGGCCACGCGGGGCAGCGCGTTCTTGGCGAACAGCTTGACGCCGCCGCCGAACGTCCGCACGGCCAGCCTGCCGGTCTTGGAGAAGTACGCGACCCGCTGGCCGTTCCCGCTGACCGCGATGGGCGCCGGGGAGTAGGGGAGCGTCTTGCCCTTCGCGTCGAGCGCGACCCCCTGGGCGTCAGGCAGCACGCTCTTCTTGCCGCTGTGCATGACGAGCCGCCAGCCGCCGCACGGCCGGTCCGTCTGGGTCTTGGCCGTGCACTTCTTGATGGAGGCGTACCTGATGCTGTCGTGCCCCTGATGCGCGTGCGGCTCGGCGTACGCGACGCCGGGGGCCGCGGCCAGGGCGGCGGCCACGAGGACCGCGAGGATCCTTGCTCTCATGTCGTTCACTCCCCCGCCTCGACGTGCTCGTACCTGGTCTTGCTGATCGTGTACCTGTCGGTCTGCGTGGCGTCGCCGGACTGTGGATCGACGGTGAGCACCCGTACCACCGCCGTCTTCCCGTCGTCGCCGCGCATCACGGTCGCGTGGAGCCGGCCGTCGGGGCTCCACCACGCGGCCACCGTCACCGCGTCGGGCTCGAGTGGCAGGTCGGCGCCCGCGGACAGCTCGCCGCTCGCCAGGTTGTAGGTCCGTACCCTGGGCGGCTTCTTCTTGTCGGGGTTGCCCGCGATGAACGCGGCCAGCGTCCGGCCGTCGGGGGCCAGGGCGAGGGCCTCTGCGCCGTTGACGACCTGGGGCGGCGTCCGCTTGATCGAGCCGCCGCCGAGCCGGTACGCGGTCAGCCGCGTGGTGTTGTCGCTCAGGGCGCGGCTGGTCAGCACCTCGTCGCCGTCGCCGCTGAATCCGAGCATGGAGTCTCCGAGCGGCAGCGTCGTGGTCTGGCCGGTCGCGACGGTGATCACCTTGACGGGCCGGCGCAGCGGCTCGTCCCCGTAGTCGATCATCACCTTGTCGCCCTCGGGGGACAGCATGACGCTGATTTCGCCGGCGCCCGTGGGCACCGCCGACTTCGGCAGCAGCTTGGCCGGGCCACCGGCGACCGGCTGGACGACCAGACGGTGGTCGCGGGCACGCTGGTAGGCGAGCACGCGGCCGTCGGCGCTGATCGCGAACGCGGCCGTCTCGTCCTTGGCGTCGATCTCGGTGCCGGCCGCGTCACGCACCACGACCTGCCTGCCGTCCCGCATGATCAGCTTCCACTGCCCGCAGGGATGGTCGATGTCGTCCTTCTTGTCATGGCAGGACTTGATCCAGGCGGCGCGGGCCGCCGGTGTGCCTGCCTCGGCCTGGGCGGTGCCGGGTGTGAGCCCCAGCCCGCCGATGACCGCCGACGCCAGCAGCGCCGCGATCGCTGAGGGGTGCCTCATGGTCGGGATCCTTTCGCTCACCCCGTTTAGACCCCCACCTGATGTACGCGGTTGGTCACAGATCGGCCACGTTCGACCGGAGGGCGCGAGGTGGGAGGTTCATAATGTGCGACCGTGAGGATCATCCAGCGCCTCGGCGTGGTGGCCGCTTGTCTTGGAGGGCTGACCGCGTCCTCCGTGCCGAGGGTGGTCGTATGAACCCGGCACCAAGAACTCAGGCCGGCCCGTCCTCCAGCGTTGGGACGGCTCGCGGTGGGCCAGGACCGTGCAGAGCTGGACCAGGGAGTTCCTGAGATCGGCGGGCACGGTGCACAAGCTCTCCCTGGCCCGCGTCCCCGGAACATCGGAGCTGTGGCTCACCGACGCCCATGAGCGGAGCGATCGCGACAACCCTGTTGTGTTCCGCCGCCGCTGAGGGAGGAGCCCGCCTGGCTACAGGTGCGACTTGGCCGCGGTCACCAGCTCCGGTGTGGCGTCGCGGGTGTCGATGTAGAGGGCCGACTCCGGGGTGCGCTCGCGTACGTCCTGGTCGCGGATCGCGAACACGGCCGGGGCGACCCCCACGTCGCCGTAGCGGCCCGCCACGGCCTCGCCGATCGCCTGGCGCACGTCGCAGACCACGTCGCGCGAGGTGTGACCGGGGCCGGAGGCGGCGAGGTAGCCCAGCATCCCCGCGAAGCGCAGCTCCATCTCGGCCGCCGGGCGCTGCTCCGGCAGCACGGGGCGGTCCAGCCAGAACACCTTGCCCGCGAGGAACGCGTCGTAGCCGGCGCCCTCGCGGCCGAGCACGCGCGCGGTCCCGGCGAGCAACTCCCCGAACTCGGCCAACTCCGCCTCGGGCGGCAGGTCCGTGGTGACGAACAGGGGCACGATCAGCGCGTCGAGCATTGGACTCATCCCTCCGTGAGGTGCCTCATGGTAGGACGCCCGACCGACAATCACGGCCCACGCCACTCCCGCGCCCCGCTTCGGACGCGCCACGACTGCGGGGATCCCGGGCCGGTAAGATCGCGGGAATGGCAGCCGCACTCCTGATCACCGGCACCGTGGGCGTGGGGAAGACGTCCGTGGCCGACGCCGTCGGCGACGTGCTGGCCGACGAGGGCGTCCCCAACGCGGTCATCGACCTCGACTGGCTCCGCCGCGCCTGGCCAGCGCCGCCGGGCGACCCCTTCAACAGCGAGCTGACCATGCGCAATCTCCGCGCCGTGGCGGCGAACTTCCGCCAAGCCGGAGCGGAGCGGCTGGTGCTGGCCGGGGTCATCGAGCACCGCGACGAGCGCGCACGTCACGAGGAGGTGCTCGGCGTCCCCCTAGCCGTGTGCCGGATCCATGTCCCGCTCGCGGAGACCCACCGGCGGCTGCGGGGCCGGCACGTGCACGACCCTCAGGGACTTGACTGGCACCTCAACAGAGCCGGGGAATTGGCGGACATCCTCGACGCGGCCAAGGTCGAGGACTTCACGGTGGACGGGACGAAAGCCCTGAAGCAGGTCGCGGAAGAGGCGATCAAGAGGTGGCGGGTCTAACGTTGGGTCCACTCGTCTTCCAGGGCCGAGTGCACGATCGAGTCGCGCCACCCGTGCGGCGTGTGCATGTGGTGCCGGATCCGGCCCTCCTCCACCATCCCGGCGGTCAGCATGGACAGCTGGGCAGGGAGGTTGGCCGGCGCTCTGGCGCCCCAGACGCGGTGCAGCCCGAGCTTCTTGAACCCGAACGACAGCAGTAATCGCACGAGGTCGGTGCCGATCCCGCGGCCCCACTGGTGGGGATGGAGGCCGAAGCCGATCTCCGCGCTGTGGGGATGTTCGGCCTCGATGCGCAGGCGGGCGACCCCGATCACGTCGCGGTGGGCCGCGTCGACCACGGCCAGCACGTAGAGCAGGCGCGGCTCCGCCGTGGCCGCCGCCATGGCCTGGTCGACGAGCCGCGCCACCTCGGCCATGCTGCGCGGCCCGAACGGCATGTGCTGCGTGGCCGCGGAATCGCCGTAGACGGCATGCAGGGCCGGCACGTCGGCCTCCGTGACTTCACGCAGGCCGAGCCGCTCTCCGTCGTACACCACCCGCCGCATTCGCCGACCGTACAGCGAGTCCCGCGATCTTCACAAGCCCTGGTCAAGTGGCAAGTTGACTACCGTAAGCTCGCGCGACAAGTTCGGCGACGGCGCCGTGGGAGCCGAGCGGCTCGGCGTACCCGGCGTTGATCGCCGCGGCGGCCTGTTCGACGATGCCCGCGGGGGCCTCGTGGCCGATCATGCAGGGCGCGATGGCCAGCCGCTCGGCGCCCGCCGCGCGCAGCCGCTGGGCCGCGACGCCGACGCCCGGCTCGCTGTCGAGGGAGGCCGCGACGACGGGCAGCGTGAGCCGGGAGGCCAGCAGCACCGCCGTGGCCTGCACGGCGAGCATCGCGCGGTCCCCGCCCACCGTGGCGAGGATGACGGCGTCCACGGGGCTGGAGACGTTCAGCAGGCGTACGCGGTCGGCCCTGGCCAGGCCGCGCTCGGCGAGCTTGATGTGCAGGGCCTCGGCCAGCAGCGGGTGCGGGCCGAGCGCCTCGGTGACGGCGGCGCCGGAGCCGGTGGCCGCCACGGCCTTGCCGATCTCGGCCATGACCACGGGGTCGTCCCAGGTGAGCAGGGGCACGATGACGGCGTCGCGGCCGGTGGGCAGGGAGTCCGCCAGGTCGGTCACGCTGGTCAGCCGCACCTCGATCTGCGGGTTGTCGACGCGTACGACGGCCGCGATCTCCTCAGCCACGCCGGCCGTGTCGCCTGGGGTGGCGAGCACGAGCACGGGGGCGTCCGGCGGCAGGGACGTGGGCACGGGACGACGGTGGCGACCGCCGCCCGGCCGGGGGGAACGTTCACGTACAGGCAGGCTCACAGGCGCGCAGTTTATGCCCATTCGGTGGATGTTGTTCCGTGAATAGATGGCGATTCCGTCACAACGCAGGCAGTGTGCACGAGATCACATCGTGATCCCTCAAAACGTTGACTTATCCGTACAAAACGGAAAACCTGAAGCAACTAGAAACGCGTTCTAGAACGACCTCCCGCCGAGCGGGGTTGCGGTCCCTTTGGGGAGTGGAGAGGGCGCGCACCCCCGCACCGGGGTCGCGGTCCCCTGCGGGGCGCGCCCCACCGACACAGTCCCAGGACCGTCCGCCGGAGGATGGGAATGAAGCCGTTCTATGTCCGCGAGCTCAGTGTCTACCCGGTCGGCGGCCGCCGGATCTTCCTGCTGGCGATAGCGGTGCTGGCGAGCCTGGTGGCCAACTTCGAGACCACCCTCGCCACCATCCTGCCCCTGCTCATGGACGACCTCGACATGTCGCTCACCGAGTACGGGCGGATCGCGGCGCTGTCGGTGCTGATCGGCGGGATCTCGGCCGGCTTCGGCGGCATCCTGTCCGACCGGTGGGGCCGGGTCACGATCCTGGTGCCCACCCTGACCATCACCGCCGCCTGCAACTTCCTGCTCGCCACCGTGGACACCGTGGCGGGGCTGTTCTGGATCCGCTGCCTGATGCTGTTCATCGAGGGCGCGGGCATCACGATCACCGCCTCGCTGGTGCGGGACTTCTCACCGCGGATGGGACGGGCGCAGGCGTTCGCCTTCTGGACATGGGGGCCGGTCGGGGCGTCGTTCCTGGCCTCGTTCATCGCGGGGGTCACGTTGCCGCTGTTCGGCAACGCGTGGCAGTCGCAAGCGATCATCATGGGCGCCGTGTCGCTGGCGATGTGCGCGATCATCGTCTGGCACATCGCCGAGCCGTCGGCGGCGCTGCGGGCGCAGGTGCTCCAGGCCGAGCAGGCCGTACAGGCCGAGGGGCACGCCGGGCACGGCCGGTTGCGGGAACTGTTCAGGCACCCTCACCTGTGGGCGCACGTCTTCGGCAACACCGGCTGGCAGGTGCTCTACTGGACGTTCGCCATCTTCGGCCAGACCATCCTGACCAGCTCGTTCGGCATGGACGCGGCCGCGGCCAACCGCGTCGTCGCGCTGGGCATCGTGCTCAACGCCCTGGCCGTGGTGGTCGTCGGCCGGATCTCCGACCGGATCCAGCTGCGCAAGCCGTTCACCGCCGCCGGCACGGTCCTGACGGTCGCGGCGCTGGCGTACTTCATCGCCATCGTCGGCCCGGGCGTGCCGGCGGCGCAGGTCACGGTCGTGTTCGCGCTGCTCTACCTGTTCATGGGCATCGCGTACGTGCCCTGGATGGCCGGCTTCTCCGAGGACGCCGAGGACGTCGACTCCCGCCTGCAGGGCTCCGCGTTGGGCATCTGGGGCATGGTCGTCCGCGTCATGATCATGACCATGCTGGTGGTCTCCCCGGTCGTGGTGGGGGCCGGCGGCTGGCAGACGTGGCTGACCGTGGCGCTCGCCGGCCAGGTCGTGTTCCTGGTCTCGATGGCCGCCTTCAGGGGCAGGTGGTCCAACGCGACGGCACCACGACCGACTGCGGGTTTCCCGGGGCGTACACCGTGATGCCCTGCGGCAGCGACTTGAGCTTCTCGATTCCGGGCCCTTCCGCGCGGGCGGCGTCGGCAGCCGCCGCCCGCGGCTTTCGCGGCGTTTCAGGGGAAGGTGCGTTTCAGGCGAACGGTCCCACCTGGCCGGGCAGGGAGGCCTTGGCCTGGGGCGCCTCGGCGAGGTCGAGGTCGAGGTCGCGGGTCTCAGGGGCGATGGCCAGGCCGAGGGCCGTGACCGCCAGGGCGGCGACCACGTAGATCGACACCGCGACCGTGGACGCGTACGCCTCGAACAGCTTGAGCGCGATGATCGGAGCCAGCGCCCCGCCCACGATGCCGGCCACCTGGTAGCCCATGGAGGCGCCGCTGTAACGCAGGCGCGTGCTGAACAGCTCGGCGATGAACGCCGCCTGCGGCCCGTACATCGCGGCGTGGGTGACCAGCGCCACCACGGCGGCCAGCGCGATCAGCGGGAACGATCTGCTGTCGAGCAGCGGGAAGAACGCGAACACCCACACCGCCGCGCCCACCACGCCCGCGAAGTAGACCGGCCGCCGCCCGAACCGGTCGGACAGCGCGCCGGACAGCGGGATCAGCACGAGTTGCAGCGCCGACCCGATCAGCACCGCGTTCAGCGCGTACGAGCGCGGCAGCTTCAGCACGGTGGTGAGGTAGACGATGATGTACGCGGTGAAGGTGTAGAAGGCCACGTCCACCCCGATCCGCGCGGTGAAGGCCGACAGCAGGGCCCGCGGGTGCGTACGCAGCACCTCGAGCAGCGGCATCTCCGCCTTGGCGCCCCGCTTCTCGACCTCGGCGAACAGCGGCGACTCGGTGACCTTCAGCCGCACCCACAGGCCGACGAACACCAGCAGGCCCGACAGCAGGAACGGCACCCGCCAGCCCCACGACAGGAACGCCGCGTCGGAGAGCGTGAACGACAGCACCGTGAGCAGCCCGGTGGCCAGCACGTACCCCGCGGGCACGCCGACCTGCGGCCAGCTGGCGTTGAAGCCGCGCCGCCGCCCGTCGCCGTGCTCGAGCGACATGATCACCGCGCCGCCCCACTCTCCGCCGAGCCCCAGGCCCTGCACGAACCTGAGCAGCGCCAGCAGGATCGGCGCCACCACGCCGACGCTCGCGTAGCCGGGCAGCACGCCGATGAGGAACGTGGAGACGCCCATCACCAGCAGCGTCACCACCAGCACGGTCTTGCGGCCCGCCCGGTCGCCGAAGTGGCCGAACACGATGCCGCCGAGCGGCCGGGCGACGAACGCCACGGCGTTGGTGGTCAGCGACGCCAGCGTCGCGTTGAACGGGTCGAGCGACGGGAAGAACAGCTTGGGGAAGACCAGGGTCGCGGCCGTGGTGTAGAGGAAGAAGTCGTACCACTCCAGCGACGTGCCGATCAGGCTGGCGAGGATCACCCGCCGGGTCTGTTGCGCGGAGCCTGTCATTCGATCGCTCCTCGATTTCGTCTAGGGGGTTCTCTTCAACATAAGAATCGTTGAACAATTCGACAAGAGGTTTGCTCCATGATTCCCTGTCAAATGTGGATGACGTGGTTGCCGATCTCTCCCAGGACCGCCCCCGGCTGGGTCGCAGCAGCACCGCGGAGCGGGTGGCCGACATCCTGCGCGACCGCATCAGCGAGGGTTTCTTCCGCCCCGGGCAGCGGCTGTCGGAGGAGTCGATCTCGGAGGGTCTCGGCGTGTCGCGCAACACGCTGCGCGAGGCGTTCCGGCTGCTCGGCCACGAGCGGCTGCTCGACCACAAGCTCAACAGGGGCGTGTTCGTCCGGCTCCCGTCCGCCGAGGACGTCTCCGACCTCTACCGCGTGCGCCGCGTGCTCGAAGGGGCCGCGGTGCGCATCGGCCCCGCCCCGGAGGTGCTGGCCGTGATCAAGGAGGCCGTGCTCGACGCCGAGCGGGCCGCCGCGCAGGACGACTGGCAGGGCGTCGGCACCGCCAACATCCGCTTCCACCAGGCGCTCGTCTCGCTGAACGGCAGTCCGAGGATCGACGAGGCCATGCGTCAGCTGTTGGCCGAGCTGCGGCTGGTCTTCCACGTGATGGAGAATCCGCGGGCGTTCCACGAGCCGTTCGTCGACCGCAACCGCACCCTGCTCGGCCTCATCGAGTCGGGACAGCCGGAGAAGGCCGCCGCGTACCTGGACGACTACCTCGACCACGCCGAACGGCTGCTCATCGACGCGTACGCGCCGTAACGCCGGGACGGCCGGCCGAGGTGCTCGCTCAGCGGCCCACCAGGACGTAGGGAGCCCACAGGTCGGGCTCGGCGGGGCCGTAGAGGTCGCGTAGTTCCAGCACGGCCTCGCGCAGCGCCTGTGCCGGCGCCGTGCCGGCGCGCAGCCTGGTGTGGAAGTCGCGCATTAGGGCCCTGGTGATCTCGGTGGAGACCGGCCACAGCGGGAGGAGCACCGACCTGGCGCCCGCGTGCAGGAGCGCGTGGGCCAGGCCGGCTCCGCTCGCGGCCCCGCGTTCGAGGGCGGTGAGGACGACGAGCCTGGCGTCCACGGTCATGCTCATGAGCTGCCTGGCGGTCAGGAGGCCGTCGGCGAGCCTGATGCCGGAGCCGAACGGGTCGCGGGCGTCGGACACGGCGTGGCACGACAGGTGCGCCACGTCCCAGGTGCCGGGAAGTGCGCTCGCCGTGGCGGCCGGGCCGGTGCGGGGCTGGGTGCCGAGCAGCGCGGCGACGTCCTGCGCCGCCGCTTCGAGCGCGGCCCGACTCTCGGGCTCCGCGGTGTAGCCGATCACCAGTGACCGGGTCGCGGCCGAGGGCGCCCGCTGTGCGAGGCCGGCCAGGGCGGCGACGGAGGGGCCGTACGTCACGGGGAAGCGTTCGAGGAGCGGGCGGCCGTTCGGGGCCAGGGCGTGGAGCGGGACTCGGTGGAGCTCGGCGTGCGGGACCAGGTAGAGGTGGTCCAGGCCGTCGCCGAGCGCGTCGAGCGCGTCCGCGAGGAGGAGGTCGGCGAGGCGGCGCCAGAGGGCGGCACGGTGGCGGCGCGCCTCGATGTCCAGCAGCCCCGGCCGCCGCCCGTCGATGGTGGCGGTGAAGTCGGCCAGCAGGCCGCGGCCGACGGTGGTGGGGAAGGCGCGCGGCTCGGGCCAGCCGGTGCGGTGGGCGAGCACCGTCACGCTCTCCTCGCCGACGTGAAAACCGGCCAGGGCGACCGCTCCCCCGGCCTGGCCGGGGGCGACGAGGGCGTCGAGCTGGCGCCGGGCGGGCGGGGCGCCCCGGCGCAGCGCGACGTAGTCGGGGGCGAGGTGCTCCATGCGCCGCCACAGCGCCTCGACGTCGGCCCGCGCGGCACGGGCTCGCTGGATGAGCGCCGCGGCCTCCGCCGGGTCACGGGTGTTGCGGGCGGCCGACATGAGCGTCCGCACGGTGCCGAGCCCGCGTCGCTCGGCCGCCAGCAGTTCGCCGGGCACGCCGCTGGGTGCGGGCCAGCGCTGATCGCCGGGCACGCCGCTGAGCTCGGACCAGCGCTGATCGCCGGGATCGGCGGTCACGGGCCGGTGCTCGTCGGCGCGCGGCGCCGCCCCGGTCCCGAGCTCGTCGCGCGGCTGCGAAGCGTCCAGCCGGTGCTCGTCCTGATCCGCCGGGCCGGGCGCATGCCCGAGGCCGAGCTGGGCGGCCAGCGTGCCGGACTGGGCCTGCTCCACGTGCCGCCAAGCCGTCATCCCGTGCCCCAGCCGGACGGCGAGCCCGATGACCCGGTCGGAGACGTGGCCCAGCTCGCGGGCGCGTTCCGCGTCGGCGAGCGCGCCCGGCAGGTCCCCCAGTTCCTCCGCCGCGAGCGACCGGTTGTGCAGGGCGATGCCCAGCTCCACGTCGTGGCCGAGCTCCTCGAGCAGCTCGACGGCCTCGGTCAGCCGCCAGTGGGCGCGGGCGTACGACGCGGCGGCCACGTCGAGCGCGCCGAGGCGGCTCAGGGCGAGGGCTGTCCCGGGCCAGAAGGTGATCTTCTGAGCCAGCGCCGCGGCTTCCGCCAGCCAGACCCCGGCCTGGGCGGACTCCTCGAGGCGAGCACGCATGATGAGGGCCAGGACCACGCCGCGGGTCCGGCCGCCGGCGCGTTCGAGGTCCAGGGCCCTGCCGGCGAAGGCACTCGCCTGCTCCGCCGCGCCCCGCAGCGTGCAGACCAGGCTGAGGTCGGCGTAGGCGTCCGCGAGGTTCCCCCGGCCGCCCAGTTCCTCCCCGATCGAGATGGCCTCCCGGTACCGGGCCTCGGCCTCCGCGAGCTCACCCAGCTTCAGGTGTACGGCGGCCCGCCCGGCCAGCAAGGATGACCGCAACGGGCGCCAGATCGGCGAGGTCAGCAGCTCCAGGCCGTCGTCGAAGGCGCGGGCGGCCTCCTCCCAGCGGGCCTGGTCGGTGCGGATGCGGCCGAGCAGGTCGAGGGCCTGCACGAGATCGGCGGGGAGCGCGGTGTCCGAGTCGCGGGCCAGGGCGACCGCCTGGGTGAGGTGCTCGGCTGCCTCGTCCAGGCGGCCCAGCCCGGCGGCCGCCGCGCCGAGGTTGCGCAGGTGGCCGATGGCGAGGTGGTCACGTAGCGCGTAGCCGCGGGCGGCGTACGCGTGGGCGGCCGCCGGATCCCCCAGCGCGCGGCAGAAGGCGGAGAGCTTGGCCAGCAGGAACGAGTGGTGTCCGGAGGCGGTGGGGCGGCCGTCCGCGCCCAGCTCGGAGACGATGGGGCGGGTGTTCAGGGCCTGCTCGGCGAGGGCACGGGCGGTCTCCAGGTCGCCGGCGGCCTCTGCCTCCTCGATGCGGAGCCAGGTCTCCAGCCGCTCCGTCTGGTCGCCGCCCACCCTGATCGCCTCGGCCAGGGACGCGTGGCCGCGGGTGACGTCCCCGAGGGTGAGCTGGATGCTTGCCAGCCGCGACAGCAGCTCCGCGTCCAGCCCCCCGCCCATGGCCGCGACGAGCTCGAAGGAGCCGCCCGACTCCCCCGAGCCGCTGTGCTCAGCGGGACCGCCGCTCCCGGCAGCGCCACCGCTCCGGGCCAAGCCGCCCCGCTCCATCGAGTCGCCGCGCCCTGCCAAGCCACCCGCCTCCATCGAGCCGCCGCGCTCGGCCGGGTCGAGGCCGGCGAGGCCGTCTTCGAGGGCCGCTCGGGCGCGGCGGAACTCGCCTCGTTCCTCCAGGGCGAAGCCGAGCTTGATCGAGGTGAGCGCCGCCAGCCCCGGCCGGCCGCTCACGCGGAAGCTGGCCACCGCCAGCTCCAGCGCCTCCACCTGCGCCCCGAGCTCACCGCTGAGGGCGGCCAGCGCCGCCCGCCGGTCGTGTACGACGGCCTCCTTGAGGGGATCCCCGGCGGCCAGCCCCAGCGCCGAGTTCAGCCGTTCCCCGGCCTCCTGCCACGAGCCGAGCCGCACGTCCAGCGCGGCCCGTCCCAGCGTGGCGGTGAGCAGGGTCTCCGGGTCGCCCTCGGCGGCGGCCAGCTCCAGCGCGCGGTCGAGATCGGCCAGCGCGTCGTCGAAGCGGTCGAGGATGGTCAGGCAGGAGGCGCGCATGGTCAGCGCGGAAGCCTCCTTGGCGGATGCACGCAGCCTGGCGAACGCCTGCCCCGCCGCCCCGAACTCCTCCAGCGCCCGCTCCGTCTCCCCCTCCGCGTACGCGAGCACGGCCATGTTGTAGCGCACCGAGGCGGCCCCGTCGTAGTGGCCGAGGACTTCGTACTCGCGTTCGGCCAGCTGAAACGCCATCCTCGCGCCGTCGGCGTCGCCCCGGTCGCGGCGGCGGCGCGCGATGCGGTACCACTCGTCGGCGGGCTCGCGCCGCTCCCCCCTGCGCCGCACGATCTCCACGAGCCGGGCCTCGCAGGCCGCGGCCTGGCCGGGGTGGCCGCGCCCGGCCAGCAGGACGGCCTGCGCGTCGAGCGTCCTGCAGGCCTCCTCCCACGCCCCGGCGGCTTCCAGCTCGATGGCGCACGCGGTGATGAGCTCCCCCGCGGACGTGAGATCGTCCTGGTCGAGGGCCGCCCTCGCGGCGGGGACGAGCACCATGGCCGCCCGCCGTGCCTCGCCGAGCTCGAGGTACAGCTCGCGAGCCCTGGCCGCGCAGGCGACGGAGCCGGCGGGGTCGCCGACGGCCAGGCAGGCCTCGGCCGCGTGTCCCTGCTGATCCGCCTCCTCCGCGGCGAGCCCGGCGCTCTCGCACAGGGCGATGGCCCGCTGGTGGTGTTCGAGGGCGCGGGCCGGGTCGCCCGCCTGGAGGAGGACCAGGCCCATGTGCCCGAGCTGGAGCGCCTCGGACCCGGCCTCGCCCAGTGAGCGGTAGACGGCCGCCGATCGCTCGAAGGACTCCAGGGCCAGGTCGAGCTCGCCCAGTTCCTGGTGGACGAGCCCCTGTTCGGACCGCGCGTACGCCATCCTGGAGCCCGCGCCGAACGCCTCCGCGGCACGCCCGAGCACGACGCAGGCCGTGCGCCGCCGCCCGAGCTCGCTCAGCCGCTGCCCCGCCTCCAGCAGGAACTCGCCGGGCGAGTCGGCCTGCCGCCCGGCGTAACGCAGCAGCTTGACCGCCACCTCACCATCCGGAAGGTCCGGAAGGTCCGAAAGGTCCGGCAGGGCGAGCGCCAGCAAGGTGGCGGACTGGGCGAGCTGCGGGTCCGGCGGCAGCGGTCCTTCGAGCACCGTGCCGAGCCGGGACAGCAGCTCGGGGTCCCCGTCCCTGGCGAGCGCGAGCACCTCACCCAGGTCACGCACGTCGCCCAGGGCGGAGAAGCGCGCCAGCAGCGCCCGGCACAGCACCCGCTGCGCGGGCGCCTGGTCGCGGGAGCTCTTCACGGCCAGCTCAAGGCCCTGGCGAGCGGCGTCCACCGCTTCGTGCAGGTCCTCCATCCGCCCCGTCCGCGCGGCCCGCCACCCCAGCACTTCCGAGACCAGCTCGTACGCCTCCGCGCGGAACGCCGGCTCTTCACCGGCCGCCAGCGCCTCCCGCAGCACCGCGACGGCCTCGTCGGCGTTGCCGACGCTGAGCTCCAGGTTGAGCGCCCGGCCGAGCATCAGCAGCACCCTGGCCCTGGCCGGATCCCGGTCGCCGTGGGCCGCGAGCGCGGCGCGGGCGGCCGCGATCGGCTCGGCGGGCTCTCCCCTGGTCACGACGGCCCGCTCGAGCAGCGCGTTCGCCAGGTTGGCGAGCAGCCTGGCGCGGTCCGGGTGCCCGCTCGGCGCGAGCGGCGTCGCCTCGCGCATGACCTCGATGGCGCTCTCCAGGTCGGCTGGTTCGCCGGTGACGCCGTACCGCTTCCACCGGCGCTCGCCCAGCAGGCCGAGCCGGACGACCGGGTCGGTCCCGAGCCCCGGCGCCGTCTCGCCGGGCGTCACATGGAGGGCCTCCAGCATCTCGGCTCCGGCCTCGAACGAGCGCTCGTCCCCCGTGACGACGAACCACTCGACCAGCCCCGCCGCGTACGGAGCCAGCACGCCGGGATGCGCCCACTGGTCGTGCCAGAAGTCCAGCGCGCACTGCCCCACCCTGATGAAGGCCAGCAGATCGCGGTCGGCGTACGACCCCGCCGACCGCGCGTGGGCCAGCTCCACCAGCGCCAGCAGCGCCCGCGACCGCTCCTGGCTGCGCGGCGCCGTCCCGGCGGCCGCCAGGTACGCCCTGACCAGCTCCTCGTCGCCGAACGCCGCCATGCCGAGCGCCGTGGCCAGCTCCCCCGCGTGGGCCGGCTCGGCCAGCGCCGCCCTGAACAGCACGTGCACCGCGTCGTCGATGTGCTCCCGCTCCCCTGTCACCCCGAACAGCCGCACCAGCCCGCCGCCGAGCAGCGCGAGCGCGCCGGGCGCCCAGGCGGGATCGGGCGAGCGGACCGACTCCTGTAACAGCAGCTCCCCGAGCCGGTCGGCCACCTCAGGCGCGGGGTCCGCCATGGCACGCCCCACCAGGGCGTGGACCAGCAACCCCACGTGCGGGTACGTGGCCGGGTCCACGTGCTGGAACACCTCTTCCACCAGCCCCGCCCACGTGTCGGCCGAGTCGCCGGAGGGGACCTGCGAGCCGCGCAGCCTCTCGGGAAGGCGCCCGGGGTCGGCCACCGCCACGGCGGCGAAGAAGGCGCCCGCGACCGCGGCGTCCTGCGTGATGCGCTGGTCAAGCCGGTAGCGGGCCAGGTGCAGCATCCCGACGAGCCGCCAGGTGACCGCGTCGGACCGGTCGCCGGCGCACGCGCGCATCGCCTGCTCGGCCTCGACCAGCGCCTCGGGATCCCAGATCAAGCCGGGATCCGCGGCCTGCTCGAACCGCTCGATGCGGGCGGCCAGCGCTCCGGCCGGTTCGGTCATGGGCACAGGTTCTCACCGGCTTGCGTACCCGTACAGAACCGTGCCTTCGACCACCACATCGCCCCGTACCGTATCGTGCGCCGGTGCGGGCGGGTAGGAATCGACCCGGGGGTTGTTAACTTCTCGTACAGACCTCGGCGCGTAACGGTGAGGTCACGCCCGCGATGGGTAGTCGGGGATCATGCTCTACGGCAAGGAACATGTACGGCGTTATCAGGAGACCGACGGCGCCGAAGGACACGAGTGGAACAACACGACTGTCCTCCTGCTCACCACCAAGGGCCGCAAGTCGGGCAGGCCCTACACGACGCCGCTCATCTATCAGAAGCACGGCGACGACCACGTGGTCGTGGCCTCCAAGGGCGGGGACCCGGATCATCCGCAGTGGTACAAGAACATCCTGGCCAACCCCGAGGTGGAGGCGCAGGTGAAGGGCGACAAGTTCAGGGCCCGCGCCCGCACGGCCGCGCCGGAGGAGAAGCCGGAGCTCTGGCGGCTGATGACCCGCACCTGGCCCGACTACGACGAGTACCAGAAGAAGACTGACAGGGAGATCCCGGTCGTGGTCCTGGAGCGCGTCAGATGACGCCGCAATGACGGGAGCCCCGCCGGCGCGCGGCGGGGCTCCCGTGACTCACTTGATCTCGAAGGCCCTGATGACGGTCTCGGTGAAGCCGTTGCCGCCGCGGTCGGCGGCCGTGACGCGCAGCGAGGCGAACTTGCCGCGCGTGCTCGCCGGGTGCCAGGTCTCGGCGGACCAGCCGCTCTTGCCCGACGGGTGCACCAGCGTGGGCAGCCAGGTGCGGCCGTCGTCGTAGGAGATCTCCAGCGTCAGCGTGCGCAGGCCGAGGGCGGGTGAGCCGGCCTGGCGCTGGATGCTCAGCGGGATGCGCATGTGGCCCGTGGCGGCCCGGTTGCGGTCGTCCAGCTCGGGGCTGATCTTGACGGCCAGCAGCGGCAGCACCTGCCGCTTGCCCGGCTCGGCCGACTTCGACCTGAACCGCCATTCGGCGCTGACCCGGGTGGACAGCTTGGTCTGCTTCGCGTCGCGGTCGGCGGTCATGGTGAGCCGGTAGTCGCTCTCCTTGGTCTCGGCGGGCACGTCGACCGTGCCGATCAGGTAGTCGGCCGCGAGGATCTCCTTTCCGTCGCGGTAGAGCTTGGCCTGCGGGGCGGTGTACTCGCCGTAGGAGACGCGGTCGGGCATGCTGTCCTCGAACAGCCCGGCCGAGAACTGCAGCAGGTTCTCCTCGCGCCAGTTGTAGTCGCCGCCGGGGTCGAGCGCGGCCGCGAAGACGCCGGTGTTCCACCGGTCGGTGGTCTTCTCGCCGGCGCGGTAGACCTTGGTGTCGCCGAAGAAGAACTGGTCGGTGTCGTTCCAGCCGTCCGGCGGCGTGCGGTACTGGATGAACGACGGGTACCAGCCGGTGTCGCCGGGCGTGTAGTACTCGGTCCTGCGGAACGGGAGCGGGAAGCGGGACAGGTGCCCGTACGGCATCCACGCCAGCTCCGTCCCGTACAGCACGGGCAGGGCGTGGTGCTCGCCGGACTTGACGTCGTTCTGCGTCGCGTACGTCGAGGTGACCTGGGCGAGGTCGCGGCGGCGCGGGCGGTAGCCGGGGTCGGCGGGGATGCGTGGCTCGGCCTTCATCAGGTGGTAGAAGTACGGGCTGTCGTCGTATCCCCCGTCGCCCTTCGGCTTGGCCCACTGCGTCCACCGGTAGTAGGCGAACTTCTTGCTGACCGTTCGGTTCGTCGGGATGGCCTTGATGCCTTCGACGCGGTCCGAGCCCCACATGCCGGCCAGGTCCACGTCCACGCCGAACGGCTGCTCGCCCTCGACCAGCTGGAGCATGCCGAGCATGCCGATGGCCAGGCGCGCGGTCGGCTCCTCCGTACGCACGTCCACGGGCTTGGACCTGCGGGCGTCGGCGGCGACGGTGCGGTCGGCGTCGAGCGTGAACTCGGGGTCGGCGGCCATCACGATGGCGCCGTCGCTGTCCAGCATGAGGGTGACGACGGTGTAGCGGTGTCCCCGCTGCAGCCTGAGGTCCAGCGTGCCGGTTGAGATGTCGTAGTTGCGCTGGTCCTTGGCGTCGAGGTCGATCACTCCGGCGAAGGCGGCCGGGGCCGGCCGGCCGTCGGTGCCGGTGAAGGTCAGCTTGACCGCGCGCTTCTCCGGCTCGACGCGCATGCCGATGCCGGTGCGTACGGAGACGTCGGCGTTCCTGGCGATCACCGTGCCGCTGAACATGCCGATGGGGCCGGGCTCGGCGGTCACCTTGACCTGGGCGGTGCCGTGCGCGGGCACCTCCACGGCCGTGGCGTCCAGCTTGAACGGCGTCACCGTCGCGCCCTCGCCGTCCTTGGCGATCACGCTGAGGTCCAGCCGGACGGCGGTGTCGCCGTCGTTGCGGTAGGTGAGCGTCCTCTCCCTGGGCCCGGAGCCGGGCAGCTCGATCTCTCCCATGTTCAGCGTGGCAGGCTCGGCCGTGATCTGCTGGGTGACGGCACGGGCGACGTCCACGCGGCCGGAGCCCTGGATGTAGGCGCCGAGTTCCTGCGCGGGCGCGGTGGAGGCCATCAGTGCGGCCTTGATCTGGCCGGCCTTCCAGTCGGGGTGCTGCCCCGCGACGATCGCGGCGGCCCCGGCCACGTGCGGCGTGGCCATGGACGTGCCGCTCAGCACGGTGTACGAGTCGTCGATCGGGAAGCCCAGGGAGGTGCCCGCGGCCCTGGCCGCGACGATGTCCACGCCGGGCGCGATCAGGTCGGGCTTGACCGCGCCGTCGCCCTCGCGCGGGCCCGTGCTGCTGAACTGCGCGACCGTGTCGTTGTCACGGTAGGAGGCGCCGACCGACAGCGCGCGGTCCGCGGTGCCAGGGGAGCCGAGGGCCTGGGGTCCGTCGTTGCCGGACGCGATGACGAACAGCGTGCCGTACTTCTCCGACAGGCTGTTGACGGCCTGCTCGACCGGGTCCTCGCCGGGCGAGTCGGGCTCTCCGAGGCTGAGGTTGGCCACGCGGGCGCCGTTCTCGGCCGCCCAGGTCATGGCCTCGATGATGGCCGAGTTGGGGCAGTAGCCGCTCTGCAGGCAGACCTTGCCGATCAGCAGCTTGGCGCCGGGTGCGACGCCCTTGTACTTGCCGCCCGCGGCGGCGCCGGTTCCGGCGATGGTGGCGGCGACGTGGGTGCCGTGGCCGTTGAGGTCGCGTACGTCGGGCTCTTCGGTGAAGTTCTGGGCCTTGCTGACCAGGCCCCGGAGGTCGGGATGGTCCGGGTCGTAGCCGCTGTCGAGCACCGCGACGGGCACGTCCTTGCCGGTGTGGCCGGCCGCCCAGGCCTGGGGCGCGCCGATGTGCGGGACGCTGACGTCGAGCGAGAGCTTGGCCTTGCCGTCCAGCCAGATCTTCGCGGGCGCGGCGGCCGCCGTCCTGGCCTGCCCGGTCAGGCTCTTCCAGAGCGTGCCCGCGCCGGTGCGGGGCTCGCTCCGGGCGACCCCGTTGATCGCGGGCAGCGGGCGCCCGCCCTCGGCGCGCAGCGTGGCGGCGCCGGTCTGGTCCGGGTACGTCAGGATCAGCGGGAGCGACGGGCTGGCCGCGTCGTCGTAGCCGAGGGCGGCGAGCCGGGTCACGTTGAACAGCCGGGGGTCCAGCCTGCCCGCGGCCAGAAGCGGCATCGCGTCCACGGGGACGATGCTGAGCCCGTCCTTGGCCCGGCGGTGCACGAAGGTGACCTTCTCCCTGCCGGGGCCTGGCTTGACGTCGAGCTGGGTCTGCTTGCTGGGGAGCCGGCGGAGGGTGACCTTGTCCCCGGTGATGAGGGTGATCGTCTGGGGTGGCTCGGCCTGGGCCGTGCGCGGAGTCGCCTTGACGGATGGGGCAGGGGTGGGGGCCGCCTGGGCCGGCGTGGCGGCCGCTAAGGCGGCCGTCAGCACCACGCCCAGAATGGCGGTCTTTCGCTGAAGCACATCCCGGTTTCTAGTTGTCAGTTAAATTTGGTGACAAGGTGGTTTCTGTGGCCTATTGCGGCAACTGCCGAAAGTGGCCAAGATCGAGGGCATGCTTGAGGACGGCCGTGCGCTGGAGGTCGTGGGGATCAGCGCCTTCGACGAACGGATCTACCGAGGGGTGCTGGCCTGTCCCGGCATCACCGTTCAGGAGCTCGTCAGGCGGAGCGGGGAGAGCGCGGGGCGCATCCAGTCGTCGCTGACCAGGCTTCGCGCCAAGGGCCTGGTCAGCCGCCTGTGGGGGCGCTCGCCCCGGTGGACGGCGACGAACCCAGGCACCGCGATCCGCTCGCTGGTACGCGGCCTCCAGAGCGAGCTGGACCGGCTCACCGACACGGCCGACGAGCTGGAGGCGGCCTTCCGCACCGTCGGCCAGGACCCGGAGGAGGGCGGCCAGTTCGAGGTGCTGGCGGGGCCGGAGGAGCAGGCCCGGTGGTACGTCCGGCTGCAGCAGGAGGCCAAGGAGGAGGTGCTGACCTTCGACCGGCCTCCGTACGTGCTGGACTATCACAACCCGCTGCAAACCGGCCTGCTCCGCGCCGGCGTGCGCTACCGGACCATCTACACGCCGGAGGCCTTCGACCACGCGGGGGCGTTCGACGAGGTGGGCAAGCTGATCACGGCGGGCGAGGAGGCGCGGGTCCTGCCGGAGCTGCCGTTCAAGGTGGCGATCGTCGATCGGTGGCGGGCGGTCATGCCGATGAGCATGGACCCGCCGCTCACGCGCGGAGTGCTGATCACGGGGTCCACCATGGTGGTGGCGCTGGTGGAGCTGTTCGAGCGCCTGTGGCGGGAGGCGCTGCCGGTCCGTCCCGAGCTGTGGCAGCAGCCCGGCGCGCCGTCGCCCGCCGGGGAGGCCATGTCCGAGCTGGCGGCGGAGGACCGCCGGCTGCTGGCGCTGCTGGCGGCCGGGCTCAAGGACGACGCCATCGCCCGCCAGCTCGGCACCAGCCCGCGCAGCCTCCGCCGCCGCCTGCGCCATCTGCTGGACGAGCTGAACGCCGAGACCCGCTTCCAGGCCGGCGCCCAGGCCAGCCGCCGCGGCCTGGTGTGACGGCCACCTCGCCCGCGCTTCGGCTGGGCTCCCTGGAGGAGGGCAGTGGGCCGGCCGGTCAGGGGCGCAGTGTCGCGTACAGGTCCATCGTGCGGTGGGCGATGCGTTCCCAGGAGAAGTGCTCGACGGCCCGCGCCCGCCCCGCGACTCCGAGCGCCGTCGCCCGGGCCGGCTCGCGCAGCAGCGTGTTGACGCGCTGGGCCAGGTCGGCGGCGAACCGCTCGGGGTCGTGCGGCGTGCCGTCGGGGCCCTGGGAGATGGGGACGAGCAGGCCCGTCTCCCCGTCGGCCACGACCTCGGGGATGCCGCCGGTGGCCGTCGCCACCACGGCCGTCTCGCAGGCCATCGCCTCCAGGTTCACGATCCCCATGGGCTCGTACACCGACGGGCACACGAACACCGTCGCGTGCGTCAGCAGCTGGATCACCTCGGGCTTGGGCAGCATCTCCTGGATCCAGAACACCCCGTCCCGCTCGAGGCCGCGCACCAGCTCCGTGACCTCCGCCGCGATCTCCGGGGTGTCCGGGGCGCCCGCGCACAGCACGAGCTGGGCTTCGGGGTCGAAGGAGCGCGCCGCGCGCAGGAGGTGGACCAGGCCCTTCTGCCGGGTGATGCGGCCCACGAAGATGACGTACGGCCTGCGCGGGTCGACCCCGTGCTTCTCCAGCACGTCACTGCCGAAGTCGGGGGCGTATTCGGCCGTGTCGATGCCGTTGTGGATGACGCTGACCTTCTCCGGCGGGATCTCCGGGTAGGCGGACAGGACGTCGCGGCGCATGCCCTCCGACACCGCGATGACCGCGTCCGCGCCGGCCAGCGCGGTCCGCTCGGCCCATGACGAGATCGTGTAGCCGCCGCCGAGCTGCTCGGCCTTCCACGGCCGCAGCGGCTCCAGGCTGTGCGTGGTGATCACATGGGGAATGCCGTGCAGCATCTTGGCCACGTGCCCGGCGAAGTTGGCGTACCAGGTGTGCGAGTGCACGACGTCCGCGCCCTCGCAGGCGGCGGCCATCTCCAGGTCCACGCCGAGCACCTGCAGCGCGGCGTTGGCGCCGGCCAGCCCGTCGGGCGCCCGGTAGGCCGAGACGCCGGGCTCGGCGCGCTCGGCTCCGAAGCAGCGCACGCGTACGTCGGCCAGCTTCCGCAGCTCCCTGGCCAGGTATTCCATGTGCACCCCGGCCCCGCCGTAGACCTCGGGCGGGTACTCCCGGCTGAGCAGATCAACACGCATGACACGACCCTATGGTGGCCCGCGTCCAGCGGGCCACATCGACAAGCCGGAGATCAGGAGCTCCAGATCGGGCATTGCACACCAAATCTGGACACGAAGGAAATTCTCCATGCCGGGTTTCGTCGATAGATCGGCCATTTGAGGGTAGCGTCCTGGACATGAAGTCCCGGAGGGTGCTCGCGGTTGTGCTGGCAGGTGGAGAGGGCAAGAGGCTCATGCCGCTCACGGCGGATCGGGCGAAACCTGCCGTGCCGTTCGGGGGGATATACCGGCTCGTCGATTTCGTGCTGTCGAACCTGGCGAACGGCGGCTTCCTGAAGATCGTCGTGCTCACGCAGTACAAGAACCACAGCCTGGACCGGCACGTCTCGCGGACCTGGCGGCTGTCGGCGATGCTGGGCAACTACGTGACCCCGGTGCCTGCGCAGCAGCGGCTCGGGCCGCGGTGGTTCTCGGGTTCGGCGGACGCCCTGTTCCAGAACCTCAACCTGATCTACGACGAGATGCCCGAGCACGTGATCGTGTTCGGGGCCGACCACATCTACCGGATGGATCCCCGGCAGATGGTCGAGCAGCACGAGGACTCGGGCGCGGACGTGACGGTGGCGGCGATCAGGCAGCCGCTGTCGCTGGCCGACCAGTTCGGGGTGATCGAGACCGATCCCGAGGGGCGCAGGATCGTGGCGTTCAGGGAGAAGCCGAAGGACGCGGTGGGGCTGGCGGACTCGCCCGACGAGGTGTTCGCGTCGATGGGCAACTACGTGTTCAAGACGCAGTCGATGATCGACGCGCTGCGGGAGGACGCCCTCGACCCCACCAGCAAGCACGACCTGGGCGGCAACATCATCCCGATGCTCGTCAAGTCGGGCGGGGCCGACGTGTACGACTTCGCCAACAACATCGTGCCCGGCTCCAGCGAGCGCGACCGCGGCTACTGGCGCGACGTGGGGACGCTCGACGCCTACTACGAGGCCCACATGGACCTCATCTCGGCGCATCCCATCTTCAACCTCTACAACGACAAGTGGCCGATCTTCACCGGCCACGACCCGCTGCCTCCGGCCAAGTTCGTGCACAACGAGGGCGACCGGGTGGGGCGGGCGATCGACTCGCTGGTCTCACCCGGTGTGATCGTCTCCGGCGGCACGGCGATCAGGTCGATCCTGTCGCCCAGGGTCGTGCTCCACTCGCACTCGCTGGTGGAGGACTCCGTGCTGATGGAGAACGTCAAGGTCGGCCGGGGCGCCGTCGTCCGGAAGGCGATCATCGACAAGAACGTCGTGATCCCGGACGGAGCTCGGATCGGGTTCGACCTCGAATACGACCGCACCCGGTTCGCGCTGACCAGGGGCGGGGTCGTGGTGATCGGCAAGAACGAGATCGTCGACCGCTAGCAGCGGGCCACATACGTGGCCGGGCGTCATGGTGCGGGGGCGCTCGGGCGAGCATCGAACGCAGGGGGCGGGATGCGCGGCCGGGGCGCACCGTCGGTGCGCCCCGGGATCACACCGGGCTGATCGCCGGTGGCGTGTGCGGGACCGGCTTACCCGCCGTCATCCCAGGCGCTGCGGGCACTCCACCCAGGGCTGCCCCACCGGCTGACCCAGGTGCGCTCCTCCTGCCGGCTGGGGTGACGGTCGAGATAGATCCGGATCGGGGCGCTTTCGAAGGTGGCGTACGGGTCACGGCCCCAGCCGGTGCGGTACCAGTCCTCGTAACCGCTCCTGTTGTACAGGTCGGCGTCGTAGGTGATCGGGCGGGTCGTGCGGGCGAGGTCGATGCAGGCCCCGGGGCGGCGGAGACCCGCGCGGTCACCCCAGCCGCCGGCCCACAGCGGGTGCGATATGTCGGCTGCGCTCAGCTGGCAGGGACCGGCCTCGGCGCCGGCCGGGCCGGCCAGACCGAAGAGCGCGGCACCGGTGATCAGCACACCACCTGCTGCTACGAGCTTACCTTTCATGATCCCCCCTGTAATCATGAAGTGACGACATGACTACTGTAGGAAGTGAAGTCCGTAACGCGCCGCAACGGCACGCCCTGTCCCGGGCATAGCCATCCGGATCTCGAAGTCACCGACCTGCCCACGCCGGAAGAGGTCTTCAAGGTCTCCAAGATCGGCGCGCCGTAGGTCCGAGCGTCTGCGATTCTCTATGTTTACCTGAGGATTCCCGGGCGAATCGGGCGGGCGTGGCCGTGGCGGTCCGCCCCCGTACTCTCTCAGGGCGAGGACGGGGGTGGCGGCGACACGGTGGAAGCCGGTCCGGTGTTGAGAATCGCGTGCAAGCCCTGTACGTCCCGCCGGTGGGCGGGGTGCCTGGGGAGCTTGGCCCGCCGGACGCTGTCCACTCCCCGCAGGGAACGGGGCGGGCACCGTGCGCCGGTCAGGCACACGGCTGGAGGTCGTTGAATCGTTCGCCGAGTGACGGTTCTGGGCTCGTGTCGGTCGTTTCGAGGTGGGACGCATCTTGGATCGGTCCCGCGCCGCGGGCCGGGGGTGCAGGTCGGTTTGGGTGCGGCGGGCGCGCCGGGCGGCCCGGGTGGGCTTGCGCGTGCGGCGGGCACGGGCCACGTTGCCCTCCACGACCTTGCCGATGGTGCGCACCCCCGTGGCACGATGGGTGCGGGTGAGGTCCTGGCCCAGCAGACCGCGCGCGAGGATGCGTTCGGCCGCGGCCCAGTCCCGATCACAGGACAGGCCGCAGGCCGGGCAGTACGCCCACGCCCAGCCCTTCTCGGCGACCCGGTCCGGGGCAGGGCAATGCTTCAGGACCGAGGTGCCGTCCCCGCACCGCGGGCAGTACTTGGACGTCCCGCGCGCCGGAACGGTGACCACGGCGATGGTGTACTTGGCGGCCAGGTGCCGAATCGCCTCGATGATCTGCCCACGGACCTGCCCGGACAGGCGGGCGTTTGCGCGTCCTCGGCGTCCGCGTGCTTCCAGGGTGGCCAGGTCCTCCAAGTAAATGACCCTCGCCCCGGCCGCGATCGCCTGGTCGACCACCCAGCGCGCCGCCGACCAGGCCAGCGCATGATTCAGGTGCCGGATGCGGGCGCACACGCGCTCGTGCTCGACCCCGAGGACCTCATAAGCCCTGCTCAACGCCGGGAAGCGGGGATCGGCGGGAGTGAGCCCGGCCAGCAGCCGTTCCACATGCCGGTGATTGGCGGCCAGTTGCTCCCGCTCGGAGCGCAGCCGGTGCAGCTTGGCCGAGACGCCGGTGGCGTCGTAGGTGAGCGGCCGCCCATCGCAGAGCACCCGGCCATCAACGAGACGTCCGGCCACGCCGGTCAGCAGGGTGTTACAGCCCCAGTCGAACCCCATCCCAACCCTGTGACCGGTGGCGGGCGCGAAGCCGATCGGGATCTGGAACGGCAGATCGACGCGCACCCGGCCCTTGCGCACCCGCAGGGTGGGAGTGCACAACGTGGCTTGCGGTGGGACGGTCGGCGGCAAGGCGAGCGGCAGCATGTGCCAGGCCCACTCCTTGGCGGAGGTGGGACAGGCCACCAGGGGAAGCCGCACCCGCACGCGGGCGCCATGGTCGCCGGTGCGCTGCAGGGTGACCAGCTGCCGGTCCGCGGCGGCCAGTACGACCTGCGCCGCCACGGTCGGCGGCTGCTCCAGGTCGGTCAGATCGGCCGGGAATGTGTCATGCTCGTCGCGGTAGGCGGCGATCTGGCGAGTGCGGTTGCGGATTTGGGCCGGGGTGGCCCCGTCCGGCAGCACAGCGCGCAGCGCCTGCCATTCGGCATCGGTGCGGGCCCGCGAATTGGCCGGCCAGGTGGCCACGATCGCCGTCACCAGGGCGCGGCGGTGCAGCGCCAGCCGCAAGCTGCGGGCGGCCTGCTCTTGGGCACACCGCACCACCCGATCACACACATGCACGCCCGGGGCAAGGGTCGTGCCCCAGCCCAGCCGACGCACAGCCATCCAGCCCTTCGCCGGCAACGCGCGCCCGTCCGGCCCGACCCCACAGCCCAGCGCATCCAGATCCGCCGCATTCCACCGGGCGGCGACCAGACCGGCGGTCAGATCCCGTGCCAAGCCCGCCAGCCAGGCGACCCGCTGGGCCAGCAGCAGCTGAGGAACGACCTGACCGGTCTTGTCCACCACCGCCGCATGGGCGGTGCAGGTTGCGGTCGCGGTGAGCTTACTCATCGACCACCCCCGGTTTCGGGACGAGCGAAAGGCGGCGAACGACGCGTCGATTCGGCCACGCTGCCGGCCATGCTCGACCGCCTCCGCCTCCGCCTCCGCCACCGTGCGGGCACGACGGCATGTCGCCGACCAGCGCTCGGACCCGGCAAGCGCACCACCCGGCCGGCCCACCCCAGCCACAAGCGAACCGGCACGCCCTGCATGACCAGCACCCCACCCCTCTACCGCATTTTCACAGTGAGTGCCCGAAAGGCTACCAGTCGTTGACCGGGCCGGGTAGAACATATGAACGACACGTCTCCGCGCCGGGCACCGGGTACGCGCTCCAGACCCCTCCTCGTGGTCGAGGCTGACGATGACCGCGTCCTTGCCCGCCAGCATCGGCACCAGGACGATCCGCCTGTCGCCCAGTGCAGTGGTTCTATCTCCGGCCCGGCAACGTCGCGACCGGAGGTATTGGGGCTCCGCCCAAGGTTGGGCGTGATCTACGCGGGAGGAGGATTCTTCCTGAACCTCACCACCTGGGCCTCTAACGACCCGTTGGTGCTTCCGAGACCCCACAGCGCTCCGCGCTTCCTTTTCCGGACTCGCTGAAGGGCTACGCGGAGGGCACGGCTTGCCCGAGCGGGACGGCCACCCATCTGCTAGCGATCGCTCCACGGCCCCGACCCCGGCCCGCGACCTGCCCCTGGCGGCGATGCCCCGCTGACAGCTCATGGGCAGGCTCGCATCTGAGCCGAATCGCCGCGTGCGGTTGTCGAGGTCAAGTATCAGTCTCGCTGTTTACTTTTTCTCTCGCGCTTAATTGCGAGCCAGGCACCGATCAAACCAATAGCTGTGCCACTTGCCCCAAAAAAGAAGCCTCTCTCGAAGCCAATACCCATGAACGCCGTACAGAGGCCGATGACTGTGGCACATATCGCGACGATTGCCAGGATAACGATAGAGGCTGCGAGGAGCTGCGCGATCTTCTTTGGCGCTAGCATGACACCTTCCGCACTTGAGGGCCCTCTTTGGGAGCGTAAACATCATACCCTAGTCTTGCGCCGGGCCATGCCTGGCGCAAGACTAGGGTGATGGACTAACTACTCGGCCAGCTGTAATTAGAGACTGGCATTATTTCTTTTTCTTACCGCCGTTGAGCTGGCCCTGCGAAAGCTTGTTTGCCGCCTTTTTCAGGATGTCCTTGAGCGTGCCCGCTAGTGACCCGAGTAGCTTCTTTACATACTTATTGTCCATGAATTCAGCCGCTTTGAGCAGGATTGCCGGGACAATTCCGCCAAGCGCGATTTCCGTGCCGACTGCTTCCCAGAAGCCTTTCCAGAATACGCCCATGACCTCTTCGGCAGTACCCAGCCCTTTGGGGTCGTCGCTCCTTTCGTACGCGTGTTTGATCAGCGCGACGATGCCGCCAACAAGGCCTTTGCAGGCGAGATAGCCGAATCCGGTGCCGCGGCAGACGATGCCAAGCGCTTCTTCGATGGCCCAGAATATTGCGCCACAGACCGAGAAGAGTTGGCATTCGCGTTTGCCGTCGAGATCGAAGCAGTTGATGGGGTCGGCAGAGCAGTAGTCATAGGCATTGGCGCTGCCTCCGAAAACGGGATCGACTTGGAGGAAGCGTCCAGTTGTCGGGTTATAAAGCCTTACCCCCATGAGAACCAGGCCTGCGAGGCTGTCTATGGACCGTTGCTCTCCGCCGAGCCACCCATATCGGATGGGGTTGGTGGTGTTCTCGGTCCGGGAAATGCCGTACTCAGTCTGCTCGAAGTAGGCTGTGACGCCGACGGCTGCCGTGGTGTTGTCGCAGGTGGCGACGACATCCCCGTGCAGGTTGATGAGTTGGATGGTGCTAGAGCCGGTGCTGGACTGGGTTGCTGCCAGTCCATTAAAACCGACGATGTTGCGGGTCCACGTGCCATCCGCTTCGGCTATCCAGGCCGGGCTGTCTCCCAATCCGGAGTAGTGATTGACGACCGTTCCAGGGCGGGGCCCACCGGTGCTGACCATTGAACGGATACGCCAAAGCGGGTCCAGGGTGAAGGTCTTGTGCTGACCGTTCTGGGTGAGAGATGCGACCATGTCATTGACGTGGTAGCCGACCTGTAGGTTGGTTCCGCCTTCGACGTGGTGACCAGGTACCTGGGTGGTGCGGCCGAAGGTGTCGTAGGAATAGCCGTTGTCGGTGATCCGATCGGCGTCGTCGAAGCTCGATGTGCGGGTTTCCGTGGTGGTAGAGGTGGAGCATGCACCGGCCGCATCGGCACCGTACGTGTTGAGGCTGGTGCGATTGGAGTTGGCGTCAAAGCCGTAGACGCGGGTGGTGCATTGGCCCTGATAGCTGTCGGCAACCTGCGTGAGGCGACCAGCGGTGTCGTAGGTGTATCGCTGACTGCTGGCGGAGCTGCTGCTCGCGGAGACTCGCCCCAGGAAGTCAGGTGTTTGGGCGAACTCCATCCAACGTGTTCCGCTCTTGGAATACGTCTGGCCGATCCGCTTGCCGCGGTTGTCATAGCGATAGGTGGCTGTCAACCCGTTCGGATAGGCCTGCTGAGCCAACTGACCGTCAGCGTCATAGGCGGCGGTGAAAGAACCTACGCCGGACGCTTCGATCTTTACGGGAAAGCCTCGGCGCTCCATCTTCCCGTCCGCGCTGGTGCCGTCGTAGGTGTAGGTGGTGACGCCCTTGCCGTCGTTGACGGTGGCCACCTGGTCATCCACGGTGTAGGTGGTGATCGAGGTGTTGCCGTCGGCATCGGTGTTGGAGATCTCCCGGCCGAAACTGTCATAGCTCGTGCTGACGACGGCGCCGCCCGCTTCTGCCTGGGTCTGCATGCCGGTGGCGAGATGGTAAGTATAGCTGATCTCGGGCAGAGCGCTGCCGCCCTCTGCTTCCGGCAGAACTTCTACCTTGGACTTCTCCACTCGGCCTGCGGCATCGCGGCGGGTAGTAGTGATCCGCGTGGTGGACCCCACAGTTTCACGTACGGTTGCCGCAGCGCCGAGATATCCGTAGGTCGTCACGGTGACGGGGAGCGGGTTCTGCGCTGGCTGCGTCACCGGCGCTGCACGGCAAGCCAGCCCGGCCCACTGAGGCTTGTCTCCGCACTCCGTGACAGAGGGGTGTGCGCCTGCGGTGTAGTAGCTGAGCGCTGTGGTGCCTGCGTCCGCGCCGTTCGAGGCGGGCATGCGACGCTCTATCTCCCGGCCTGCAGCATCGAAGCGAAGCTTCCGGACGATATCAGCTTGGCCGTCGAGGACTGTCGTTTCGCTCGTTGGGCGTCGCAATACCCAGCCGCTCACGTCGCCAGAGACATTGGGGTCGTAGCCCATCTTGGTGGTTCGAACATCGTTAGGGCCGGGAGTAGCCGAGCCATCAAGAACGGTGGGCTCGATTTTCGTCGTGGTGGGCAGCCGGTAGATCGCGCTGCTGACCGGTTTGCCCTCGTCATAAGTGATCAGCGTGCGTTGCCGGCTGGACACGAGCGCCCCAGATGCCAGGAGCACCGGCCGTGCAGGGTCCAGACCTTCGATCAGTTCGTCGTTATCGCCATAGGTTCTGACCCGGGTAAGCAGATTCGCTCGTTCTGCCGAGTCGAGGCGTCCGGCAACGTAGGGATCGGTGTCAGGAGTTGGGGCGAGCGCCTGCGCGCGATTCCCAGCAGTCAACTCCCAGATCGCTCGGCCCTTGTTGTCATACCGGGTAGCGGAGATCTGCCAGGCTCCGGCACCAAACTGAGCACCATTGACTGGCCGCCCGTTGACGTCGGTGTAAACCAGGCTTCCGTACTCCCAGTCCGCGGCGAGCGGCTGGTAAGCGCCGTCGCTACCACGTGGCGGCACATGCGCGGCCGGGAACATGGCCGCACCTATCACCGGTTGATCCGTCGACTGACCCCATCTGTTGGTCTGTGCGGCGGTCAAGTCGATCGGCGCTTCCGTGCCGCCGATCGGCACATCGTAGGCGGCCGCCCATGTCGGGTCCACGTCGCCTCCTTCGCGCTGCACGTGCGCGAGACGGCCGCGGTTGTCGTACTCCATCCGCCACGGTGCGAGCCCAGGCGGGGTGATCTGGGAGACCCGGCCCTCGCCTGTGTAGTAATAGACCGTGGCTAGGTTGGTACGCGGGTCGGTGACCTGTCGCAAGTGTCCGGTCGAGTCGTACAGGTACGTGGCCAGCGGCGTCGTCTTCATGGCGTTCGATTCAGGGTCGAACGCGGTGAACGACACGTTCTTGACCTGGTCTTTGAAGTCGCCCCAGCCGGAGGCGACGCCTGTGGCGGTGGTGGCGGTGGCGTAGGAGATTTCAAGCGCCCGGCAGCCGGCCACCAGCGTTGTCCCGCAAGTGACGTCGGCGGGGACGGGGGCCAGGATCCGGGTCACCCGCCCGTTTCCGTCTCGGTAGTAGGTGACAGCCGATTCGGCCGCCGCGGTTTCGGTGCGGGCTACCACCCACTTGCCGTTGACCTTGGTGTAGGTGGTCTTACTGCCTACGGCGTCCGTGTAGACGAGCGTCTCACTCGTGGCGGTAATGCGAGATCCGTCGGCGGCATCCCCCACGCCGCTGAAGCTAGTGCCGTCCTTGGTGTAGGAGAGCGTCGAGCCGTCGGCGCCAACGAGCTGGAGGGATCCGGACTCGCCAGCGCTGGTCGGGGAGAACGCAGCGATGCTCGAGGGGGTAGAGGGGAACCCTGCGCGCCAGCCGGGTCCGAACACCTTGTTCTCGGCCAACTGCTCGTCCGCGCGGTCACCAGTGGGGTTGAGCGTGGTGAGAGTCCGCTGTACGGAAATGCCGAACAGGTTGGCGTCGGTGCTGGAGAGGGCGAAGTCTCCTGTCTGCAGGGCCACCTCGCCTGGACCGATGTCGCTGGTGGCGTAGGAACCGCCGAAGGCGGACTGATCCAACGTCACCTTGACCGGGTCGGTGCAGGCTTCCGTGCTGCCGGGCAAGCAGGCGCGCACCTCGATCGCGCCGTCGGGGATCTGGGCGTCGCGGAGGGTCTTGGCCAGGTCCCAGGCTAGTTCGGGGAAGTTCTTGCTGGTGTCGGTGCGGGTTTGAGGCCAGGCGGCGATCAGCTGGCCCGTGCCCGGCACGGTCACATCGGCCGTCGGGACCGCGGTGAACGAGGCGCCCGAGCCGGCCTTGCGGTATTCGTAGCGGACCTGTGTGCGGTCCGGCGCGGCAGCGGTGACCAGGGCCAGCCAGCGCTGGGTGCGGTCGCCGGCGACGGGTTTGACGAGACCGCCGGCGCCGATGCCGAAGCTGTAGCCGGTCAGGGTGGAGGTGTTGGAGGCCACGTCGACGGTGCGCACGTACAGGGTGTGCCAGCCGTCGGTGGGGTCGATCTTGATGGGGCGGGCGTTGGGATAGGTGGTCGTGCCGTCCTTGAGCGGCGCGTCATTGGGGGTGGATGGGTCATCCAGCCCCCAGCGGAAGGAGCGCCGATCATCGGAAGTGCTGGACAGGTTGCATTCGGTGGGGTCGCCCAGGGGGCGGCGCCGGACCGTCCAGCTGTCCTTGTCATACTCCAGACACTCCACGGTGGGAGCGGCCGGTGCGGTGGCGTCGATGGTCAGCTGCTGCCACGACGACCAGGCCGAGTAGTCGGTGCCGTCGAACGCGCGGGCGTGCCAGCGGATCTTCGTTCCGTCGGTCAGCTTGCCCGCGGGCACGGTGATCTTCGCGTTGTCGCCCACGGTGACGCCGTCCACGGCGCCGGCCCACAATTGGCCGCTGCTGCCGGAGGCCGGGTCCTTCTCGACCTCGAACTCGGCCCGCAGGAGCCCGCCGTCGGGGTCGGTGACGCCGGCGAACAAGGTCGGGGTGGTGGAGGTGGTGTAGACGATGCCTTCGTTGGCCGTGATCGGCGCCGCGCGCAGCTGCCCAACCGAGGGGGTGGAGCCGTAGGTGATGATCAGCTTGGCCGGGGTGCCGCCGCTGCCCGCCGACTCCTCGGATTGCCAGGAGCGCTGGTACTGGTCCTTGAACAGGGTGGGGTCTTCAGTCACCGGGCGCAGCGCGATGCCGTTGCCTGCCGCGCCGCCAGCCCAGTCCTTGGCCATGCCGGTCACCGGCCAGGTCCAGGTACCGGCCGGGATGGCGGAGTTGCTGGTGCACTGGCCTGGCTCGGTGGCCGGCTGCTCGTCCTCGGTGGTGGCGCTCGGCTGGTTGCTCCAGTAGGTGGTGCGTGGGTCCCAGGTCGAGGTGATGCGCTGTGCCTTGACCGTCTGCCCGGTCACACAGCCCCAGTCGAAGCTGCCGCCGCTTTGCAGCTCCAGCCGCGCGTCGGTGACCGACTTGCCCACGATGGCGGCGGTGTCGAAGGCCAGCATGGCGCGCATGAAGCTGCGCTGGGTGCTGGTGTCGCTGTTGCCCACCGTGATCGAGTTGCCGCCCGACTGCCCGTTCGGCGAGACCACGGTCACGTCGCCGAGCGTGGTCAACGAGCTGACCGGATCCACCGTCACGGGATAGCTGGTGGCGGGATCGGCCAGGAAGTTCGCGTCCGGCCGCAGCACCAGCGTCTGGCGGCCGTCCTGCTCAACCACCTGGGTGTCGATGGTGCCGATAGGTGCCGCCTGCACGGGCTCGGACGAGGTCCGCGTGGAGGGGGAGGCGGTTTGCGGGGTCGCCCCGTACATGACCGGCTGCGGAGCGGCGGCCACCGTCTTGCCCTTGCCGTCGGCAAGCTTGAGCCCGCCATCCGTGGTCTTGGCTAGCGTGAGGCCCTTGACCTCAACGGGAATCTTGTACTCCACCGGGCCGGTGGGCCGCTCGCGCAAACACGATGTCGTGGCCGAAGCCGCTCGGCAGCGCGGTGACCACCAGGTCGGCGCCCGGGCCGGCGGCGTCGGGGTAGGTGGCCTTGTTGCCCTCCACTTTCGGCGCGGGAAGCGGGGTGGGCCAGGTCAGCGCATAGGATTGGGTGTCGGAACGTTCCAGCCGTGCCAGCGGTTTGTCCGCCCCACCGGCGGAAAACTCCACCACCGCCTTAGCGGCCTTGGGCCGCAAGACCCCATCGGCCGCGACCAGCGAGGTGTCGGTCGGCACCCACTGCTCGCCGCGCCGGATACGGGCCACGCCGCTGGTCGTCTCGACCGTGATCGTCCCATCCGGGTTGGCGTAGGACACGCTCGACTCGGTCGTCGCGTCGCCGATGAGGACCCGGCTGCCCTGCAGCCGAGCCGACAACGCGGCGGAGACACGATCGGGCCGCTCGGACACCGGCTGTATGGCGGGCGTCGCGGCACCGGTCGGCGTGGAGGAGATCTGGGCAAAGGCCGAGGCGTTCTCAGCCGTTAAGGACGCGCTCAGCGTCAGGGCGGTCACCAAGATGGTGACCGTTAAGCGTGTCCCGGACCGGCGCGTGCGCACCGGCGCGGATGGACGCGCTGCGGGGGGTGAAGATGGACTCACCCATACCTCGCTTTCAGCATGTTTCTAGGTAATACACAGGCAAAGCGGAGGGAGCGTATATGAAGATCAACCGCTTGATCAAGACGGGCCCGTTGCCGAAAGGCCCCTCGATGGATATGGGCGAACTGCCGCAGTACATCCCGGATTCCATCGTTATCTGGGGTTGTCAAGCGAACTGGCTGGTCAGCCGCTGGGAGGTCTGTCAGGCACGTCAGACACCTCAGGCAAGTAGGTTGGCATTGGCTGTCGCGCCTGGCCGAAGGAACCGTGAAGCGGGGTTTCTCCCTGCGGAGCTCGACCCCGCGATGGTGCTGATCACTTCGGGCTAGATATTCGCTGGGCCTGGGGTGACGCGTGTTCGTAGGATCCGTGCATGACGGACGAGGATGAGCGGGCAGTGCAAGCGGCCATCGATGGTGAGTTGCGGCTTCTCGATCCTGAGGTGCGTGCTTCTCCGGCCCTTGTTCGGGAGCTTCTGGATCCGGAGTTCACCGAGATCGGAGCCTCTGGACGCTGGTGGGACGCGGAGTCGATTCTCACGGTGATGGCGGGATCGGTGGCTTCGGAGTCGCCGGTCAAGGTCAGCAAGATGTCTGGGGTCGTGCTGGCTCGGGGGTTGTCCACCTGACGTAACTTTGCTGACAATCAGGGGCGCCGGGCATGGCGGAGCTCTCTATGGCGCCTGACGGAGACTGGCTGGCGCGTCTACTTTCATCAGGGCACTTTGGCTGGTCGCTCCGAGCAGTGATGCCCTCAGGCCAGGAGTCCCAGAGTTTCGGGCGTTTCCCAGGCAGCCAGATGCCGCTCAGGGTCGGTTTCCTCCTGCGCGCACTGATTGATCAGTTCGGCGAGGGCTTGCCGGTCCTGCTTAGGGAGGTCCTGAAGGAGGGCCATCATCGGCTCGAGCACCTCCATCGTGGCCTCGGGCGTGATGGTGTCGTCGTCGATGAGGTCCAGCCTGATGACGATCTCCAGAGGGCCTTGGCGAGGGTGCGTTCGAGCGGGGTCATGACGAGGCTGTCGGGGACCACTGAGTAGCCGGGTGCGGCAAAAGGGCGTACGACCCGGTGTCCCTGTCTGCCTACCCGCGAGCTGATCGCTTTGCGCCAGCGCTCCGGCAGGCCGCGGCGGCGGCCGGCGAGCGCGTCAGCGATCATGGCCAGGGCGGTCAGGTGCGGGGAGATCGAGATGGACAGCTGCGGCGTGGAGGTCATACGCAGTTCGCTCCACACAGTGGTGCTGGTTACGTCGGCTCCTTCAGGTCGGAATCGATCAAGTAACGATGTCCGAACCTATTCCTGACGCTTTCCCCTTACTTGACGCCCGCTTGCACGGTTGACGTGCGAGCTTTGCGCCCTTTGGCCCGGTCGGCCGAGCGCGCCGCTGCGGCGGCCGGGCTTCACCGGCCGCCGCAGCGGACGCGCCACCGGTCACCAGTCGTCGCCCCCTTCATCCCCCTCGAAGAACTCCTCGACCACTTCCTCGACGATCTCACCCGCCACGAGGCCTCCCACGACGCCCGCGGCGCCGGCGGCGGCCACCGCCCCCAGGCCGGGACCACCGTGGTGCCCGCCGTGGTGGACCGCGCCGTAGTGCCCGCCGTGGTGCGCGGGCCCGTACTGGGCCAGGCCGTCCAGCCAGCGGCCCAGCTCGGCCGCCCAATCCGTGTGGAGCGCGTCCTGGTGGCTGACGTGGAAGCGGCCGATGGCGTCGTTCGACGAGAAGCGCCCGGTACGCTTGTCCGCCTCCAGCACCACCGCCAGCCCGGCGGGATCGGCCACGAAGGTCACCTCGACCTCGCCCACCCGGCCCGCGTACCTGCCGGTCGGGTAGAACTCGATCTCCTGGTAGAACGGCAGCTCCTGGTGGACCCCGTAGAGGTGGCCCGCCTCCAGGTCGGCCGACTTGAAGCCGAACCCGAGCCCCAGGAACGCCTCCAGGATGCGCAGCTGCGAGGGCAGCGGCTCGATCGCCACCATGTCGAGGTCGCCCTTGTCGACGGCCTTGGCGATGGCCAGCTCGGTGCGCACGCCCACCGCCATCCCGGTCAGCGGCTGCCCGCCGATCTCGCTGATCGGCGCCTCCCACGGCACCGGCAGCTCGAAGCCGACGACGCGCTCCTCCCCTTGGCGCAGCGTGAACGGCCCGGACACCTGGAGGCGAGAGAACTCGCCGAGCCCGCCGTGCTCGCCGTCGCCGTACTCGATCTCCACCCGGGCCACCAGGCCGAGTGTGATGTGCTCGATCTCGGCGTCGAAGTCGCCGCCCTTGAGCCGTACCTCCCCCCGCAACGTCCCACCCGGCTGGGTCCTCGGGGTGGACAGGACGGTGTCCACCGAGGGCGCGCCGACGCCGAAAGCACCCAGCATCCGTTTGAAGACCACGGCTCTGTTCTCCCTGTCGAAGATCGGTTGTGTGCCGCTGAGCTAACGATCCGCGCGGACGCCCGAGTTCCGGGGCTCGCCACTTGCGCAAATCCGGGGGAACGCGTCGTCCGCCTTGGCCCCCGTTCGCGGCCGCGCACCGACGATTACGAATGCATTGGGCCGGACGATAACGATTAGCTGTGAACCTCGCTCGCAGTGTGCCCCTTTCCCGCCTGCCGTGGAACGCTACAGGCGGCATGGCGATGGCGAGGATCGGGTGAGATTCGAGTGGCATCGACAAGCGGGGGATGGATCTGGCGGCGGCTCGGCCGGGCGGCCGCCTTATCGGCGGCCGTCACGCTGGTCGTGACGGGCTGCTCCGTCACCGACCGGGCGGAGCAGGGGACTACTGGAGCGCAGCAAGAGCAGCCCCCTGCCCAGTCCCAGCCGGCGCCGGAGGAACGGCCGCAGGTGGACGAGGGCTGGCCCCGCTGGGGCTTCACCCACACGGGCGTCAGCGCCAACAACATCAACCCGGGCTTCGAGCAGGAGGTCGCCAGGCGGCTATCGCAGACCCCGATGCTGCAGAACCAGCACATCATGGGCTTCGGCGCGCTCAACCCGGAGCCGTACCCGGGGCAGTACTTCTGGGAGGACCTCGACAGCCGGCTCAACCTCATGAAGCAGTCCGGCGGCGTCCCCGTCATCACGCTCTGCTGCGCCCCCGACTGGATGAAGGGCGGCCCTCAGGGCCCCACCGAGGACTCGGCGTGGCGGGAGCACCTGGAGGACGCCCCCTACCCCCAGCACTTCGACGACTTCGCCAAGCTGGCGGCGGCCGTGGCCTCGAGGTACCCCGACGTCAAGTACTTCATGGTGTGGAACGAGCTGAAGGGCTTCTGGAAGGACCACTCCAAGCCCGCGGACTACAAGGGCTACACCGAGCTGTACAACAAGGTGTACGACGCGGTGAAGAAGGCCCGGCCCGACGCCAAGATCGGCGGCCCGTACCTCGGCTTCGACAGCAACAGGAGCGGCGACTCCGAGCTGCGCGGCGACTGGGGGGTCGTCAACCAGAACGCCCTTGACGCCTTCAATTACTGGTTCGAGAACAAGAAGGGCGCCGACTTCGTCGTGGTCGACGGCGCCTCGCCCACCGACGCCCACGAGCTGCTGCCCGACGAGTTCGGGGCGCTGGCGAAGTTCGGCGCGGTCACCAAGTGGCTGCGCGGCAAGGTCGGCGACCTGCCGGTCTGGTGGTCGGAGTGGTACTTCGTGCCCGAGGACGGCACCACGTGGCCGGAGCCCAAGCGGCTCGCCGTGCAGGCCGCCTCGATGATCGAGTTCGCGCGGAGCGGCGCCGCCACGGCGCTGTACTGGAACCCGCAGACCAAGGGCAGCGCCTGCCAGGCGTGCCTGTGGGACTCCAGGACCGGCGCGGAGACGCCGACCGGCCGGCTGCTGGCGAACTTCGTCAAGTGGTTCCCCGCCGGGGCCGAGCTGGAGCCGGTCACCTCGTCGGACGCCAAGGTCAGGGTGCTGGCTCAGCCCGAGCAACTGCTGCTGGTCAACACCGCCGACGCCGAGGTCACCACGACCGTGGACGGCGACGAGCACACGCTCAAGCCGTACGAGATCAAGTGGACCGGCCGCTGAGCGGCCGGGACGCCGCGCTGCCCTGCCGCAGCAGGGCGAGGGCCGCCTGCTTGGCCAGCTCGGCGGCCTCGCCCTCGCCGTGCTGGTCGGCGAGCACGGTGGCGCCCTCCACCAGCATGAGCAGCTGCCGGCCCAGGGCCTCCGGATCGCGGGCCCCGGCCCGGCGGGCGATGCCGGTCAGCAGGTCGAGGTGGCGGTCGAGGTGCCGGGCGGCGACGGTCCGCGGGGGGCCTTCGTGCCACTGGGTGGAGGCGTTGACGATCGCGCAGCCACGGAAGGCGGGCTCGGCGTACCAGCTCCCGAGCGCGTCGAAGACCGCGGCGAGCTGGCCGGCGGGGTCGTCGCCCGCGCTGTCGGCCGCCTCCCGCAGCCAGTGCACGACGTGGTCGCTGCGGGCCTCGAGCACGGCCTGGACGAGCCCGTCCTTCGAGCCGAAGTGCCGGTAGAGGGTCTCCTTGGACGCGCCGACGCTCGCGCACAGCTCCGCCACCCCGACGCCGTCGAGCCCCCGCTCGTACAGCAGGGTCGTGGCGGCGCGCAGGATCGTCGCCCGGGTCTGCACGGGGTCGAGCGAGGCGCCTTTGGGTACGGGCATGCAGTAGATGGTACCGGACGGTTCCAATTCACCGCTCTGCGCACCTCTGGTGAGGTTTTGGAAAAGATCTATACTTTTGCTCGAAACTGGGCTATCTGGAGGACGAGCGCGCCTGGGCGCGGATCACGAGCTGGGTGCGGGCGGCCAGGGCCCGCGCCGCCCTGCGGCACGGCCGCCACGGGCTGATGGGCCACCTCTACCCGGGCATGCTGGACATCTCCACCAAGCTCACGCTCGTCTCGGCCAAACTCGGCGGCCACGTCGAGGTGCTGGAGTTCGACGACCTGCGGGTACGCGTGGAGAAGGCCACCGACGCCGAGGTCGCCGCCAAGCGCGCCGAGACCGAGAAGATCTTCGAGCTGGCCGACAGCGTCAACGACACCGACCTGGAGTGGGCCTGCCGCGTCTCCGTCGGACTCGACCGGCTGGTCGAGAACTTCTCGCTGGACAGCGTCTGCGATTCTCTGTGTTTACCTAAGGGTTTCCGGCAAATCGGGTGGGCGTGGCCGTGACGGGCCGTCCCCGTACTCGCCGAGGGCGAGTACCGGGGTGGCTGCGACGCGGTGGAAGCCGGTCCGGTGCTGAGAATCGCGTACAAGCCCTGTACGGCCCGCCGGTGGGTGGGTCGCCTGGGGTGCTTGGCCCGCCGGACGCTGTCCATTCCCCGGGGGGAATGGGGCGGGCACCGTGCGCCGGTCGGGCACACGGCTGGAGGTCTTCGCATCGTCTGACAGGTTGCTAACCGGGTGAACCGCGGTGCGGGGCGGTCGTTTCGGGGTGGGGCGGTTCTTGGATCTGTCCCGCGCCTCGGGTCGGGGGTGCAGGTCGGTTCGGGTGCGGCGGGCTCGCCGGGCGGAGCGGGTGGGCTTGCGTGTGCGGCGGGTGCGGGCCACGTTGCCCTCCACGACCTTGCCGATGGTGCGGGTGCCGGTGGCGCGGTGGGTGCGGGTGGCGTGCTGGCCGAGCAGCCCGCGGGCGAGGATGCGTTCGGCCGCGGCCCAGTCCCGATCGCACGACAGGCCGCAGGCCGGGCAGTAGGCCCACGCCCAGCCCCGCTCGCCGAGCCGGTCGGGGGCCGGGCAATGCTTCAGCAGCGAGGTGCCGTCCCCGCAGCGGGGACAATACTTGGAGGTGCCGCGGGCCGGGACGGTGACCACGGCGACGGTGTGCTTGGCCGCCAAGTGCCGGATCGCCTCGACGATCTGCCCACGCACCTGCCCCGACAGGCGCGTGTTCGCCCGTCCCCGGCGCCCGCGCGCCTCCAGCGTGGCCAGGTCCTCCAGGTAGATGACCGTCGCCCCGGCCGCGGCGGCTTGGTCGACCGCCCAGCGGGCCGCCGACCAGGCCAGCGCACGGTTCAGGCGCCGGATGCGCGCGCACAGCCGCTCATGTTCGACCCCGGTGCTCTCGTAGACCCGCATCAGTTCCGGGAAGCGGGGATCAGCGATGCCCATGCCGGACAGGAGACTTTCCTGGTGCCGATGTTTGGTGGCCAGGTGCTCCCGCTCGGCCCGCAGCCGGTGCAGTTTGGCCGAGATGCCGGTGGCGTCGTAGGCGAGTGGCCGCCCATCGGAGATCACCCGGCCGCCGTCGGTCAGGCGCCCGGTCACGCCGGTGAGCAGCGTGTTGAGGCCCCAGTCGAACCCCGTCCCGATCACATGTCCGGCGGCGGGCACGAAGCCGATCAAGGTCTGGAACGGCAGATCAACGCGCACCCGGCCCTTCTTCACCCGCAAGGTGGGCGTGCACAGCGTCGCCTCCGGTGGGACGGTCGGCGGCAAAGCCACATCCAGCACGTGCCAGGCCCACTCCCGGCCGGAGGCGGGAGCGGCCACCAGCGGCAGCCGCACCCGCAACCGGCCGCTGTGGTCGCCGGTGCGCTCCAGGGTGACCAGCTGCCGGTCCGCAGCGGCCAGCACGATCTGCGCCGCGACGGTCGGCGGCTGCTCCAGATCGGTCAGATCGGCAGGCAACGCGCCATGCTCGTCGAGGTACGCGCGGATCTGCCGAGTCCGGTTGCGGATCTCTGCCACGGTTACCCCGTCCGGCAGCGCAGCGCGAAGCAGCTGCCATTCGGCGCCGGTGCGCGCTCGCGGGTTCTGTGGCCAGGTTGCCAGGATCGCCGCCACCAGGCGGCGGCGGTGCAGCGCCAGCCGCAAGGTACGGGCGGCCTGCTCCTGCGCGCAGCGCACCACCCGATCACAGACATGCACGCCCGAGACAGGGATCGTGCCCCAGCCCAGCCGACGGACAGCCATCCAGCCCTTCGCCGGCAACCCGCGCCCGTCCAGCCCGACCCCGCGGGCCAGCGTATCCAGATCCGCCGCATTCCACCGGGAGGCGATCAGACGGGCGGTCAGATCTTGTGCCAGGCCGGCCAGCCAGGCGACTCGCTGCGCCAGCAGCGGCTGAGGGACGACCTGACCGGTCTGCTCCATGATCGCGCCATGAGCGGTGCAGGTTGCGGTCGCGGTGAGCTTACTCAACGACCGTCCCGTTTCCGGGACGGGCCGAAGGCGACAAACGACCGCGCCGATCAGGCGCACCACAACAACCGTGGCCATGCTCGACCGCCTCCAGTAGCGAGCGGCACGACGGCATGCCGTCGAGCGGCGCTCGTATCGGCAGGCGCACCACACGACCGGCATATCCTGACCGCAGTCCAACCGGCACGCCCTGCACCCCCGCCCACACCGAGCTTTCACAGTGAGTGACCGCAAGGCTACCAGCGCTTGACCCTGCCGGATAGAACATGTGAGCGACACGCGCATCGGCTTGACCACCAGGGAGAGGCGCGTCCATCGGCGTCCCTCGGCCGATCACCACCGCAATGCCGCAACACCCGCGAAGACAGGTCCGCATCGGGTGCACGCCCAGACACTTGGCTACCGCCGCCAACCTCGACAGAGCCATGGAGAGATCAAAACCGAGCCTTAGGCTTAGGTTCCCATAGCGAAAAGGGATGACCGTTCAAACCCTGGCGTACTACCACCGCGGCCTGGACGGGGAGATGCACGAGCGGCTCGGCGCCGGGATGATCCTGGGCGCGTCCCTGCTCACCGCGCGCGGCATCCCGGCGGCGGGCGAGTACGAGCTGCGCACCAGCCTGGCCATGCTGATCATGGACCGGCTGGGCGCGGGCGGGTCGTTCACCGAGCTCCAGGCGCTGGACTTCCACCGCGGCCACGTCGAGATGGGCCACGACGGCCCCGCCCACCTGGCCATCAGCGCCCGCCGGCCGCTGCTGCGCGGGCTCGGGGTCTACCACGGCAAGCGCGGATGGGGCGTTTCGGTGGAGTTCGACGTCAAGCACGGGCCGGTGACGGCGTTCGGCATCATCCAGCGCCGCGACGGCCGCTTCGCCCTGGTGGCCTCGGAGGGCGAGACCGTGGACGGGCCGCATCTGCAGATCGGGAACACCACGTCCCGCGTGGACTTCGGCCGGGATCCCGGCGAGTGGACCGACGACTGGAGCGCCACCGGCATGTCCCACCACTGGGCGCTCGGCACCGGCCACCGCGCCGCCGAGCTGAAGGCCCTCGCCCACCTGCTGGAAACGGAGTTCATCCAGATCTGACCCCACCTGACTGCGTTTCGCGATTACGTCAAGCGAGATCTTCCTCGGCGCCGTTTTCCTAGATCTATGCGCGAGCACAACGTAAGAAATCCGCTACATACGTGCGAGTATTCTGCCCGATATGAGCGGTTTTCGGCGATTGCCTCGCTCACGTAACGTGAGCGAGGCGGGCTGAGGGCGGTGCTGGGGAACAGCGCCTCGCTGAGCGGCTCGTCCCGCCTGGACGAGCTGCTGGTCGAAGCCGTCGTCGGCACGGGAGCGCACATCGGCGCCACGTACCTCAAGGACGAGAACGGCGAAGTCCTGCGGATGGACGCGCAGCTGGGACTCCCGAAGCCGATCGCCAAGGCGTGGGCCAGGGTCAGGATGAACGACCCCGTGCCCATCGCCATGACGGTGCGCGAGGGGCGGCTGTTGTGGCTCGCCGGCAGGGAGGACCTGGCGCGCATGTTCCCGGCGGCGGCGCTGTCCGTGCCGTACCACTTCGCGGTGGCCGCTTCCCCCCTCCGCAGCGACGACACCGTCTGGGGCGGGTTCCTGCTGCTCTGGCCGGGCGGGCGGGTTTCCCGGCTCTCCCAGGCCCAGCTCGACGTCATCGGCGACGTCGCCACCCGGATGGCCCGCCTGCTCGATGAGGCGGCCGGGCAGGGGCGCCCGATCACGCCGGGGCCCCGGCCCCGCGCGCTCGACCTCATCCCACAGGCCGACCCACGGGCCGACCCACGGGCCGACATGGTCGCGCTCGACTGCCTCAACCGGCTGCCCGAGGGCTACTGCTCGCTGGACACGGAGGGGCGCGTGACCCTCCTGACGGCCCCTGCCGCCGACCTGCTGCGCAGCTCCGCGTCCGAGCTGCTCGGCCGGTGTCTGTGGGAGGCGCTGCCGTGGCTGGACGACCCCGCGTACGTGGACCGCTACCGCGCCGCGGTCGTCGGCCGCCAGGCCACCCACTTCACGGCGCGCAACCCGGCGGAGCAGCAGCTGTCGTTCCGCTTCTTCCCCGGCCTGACCGGGATCACCATGCGCATCGCGCCGAGCGCGGGCACCCACGTCCCCGGCCGCCTGGCGGGCGGCGCCGAGCGGTCGTCCAGAACGATCGCCCTGCACGAGATGCTGCACCTGGCCACCACCCTCTCGCGGGCGATGACCGCGCAGGAGGTGGTCGACCTGGTGGCCCACCACGTCATGCCGCTCTACAACGTCCAGGCCCTGTGCATCCTCACCTCGAAGGGCGGGCGGCTGCGTGTCGACGCCTCGCGCGGCTACAGCAAGAGGGCCATCGAGGAGTTCGACGGCCGTCCCCTGATCCCGCCGAACCCGGCGAACCACTCCTTCGACGCCTGCCAGCCGGCGTTCTTCGCCACGTGGGACGAGCTGCGCCGGGCGTATCCGGACGCGGTCCGCTCGGACGACATGTCCGCCTGGGCATTCCTGCCGCTGGTCACCTCAGGCCGTCCGATCGGCACGTGCATCCTCGCGTTCGACCGTCCGCACCAGTTCAGCGCCGACGAGCGGGCCACGCTCACCGCGCTCGCCGGGCTGATCGCCCAGGCGTTCGAGCGGGCCCGGCTCTACGACGTCAAGCACCAGCTCGCGCAGTGCCTGCAGCGGAGCCTGCTGCCGCGTACGCTGCCCGAGATCCCCGGCCTCGAGCTGGCCGCCCGCTACCTGCCCGCCACGCCCGGGATGGACATCGGCGGCGACTTCTACGACCTCATCCGCCTGAGCGACACCATGGCCGCGGCGGTCATCGGCGACGTGCAGGGCCACGACGTGACCGCCGCCGCCCTCATGGGCCAGGTGCGTACCGCCATCCACGCCCACTCCACCGCGGGGGCCAGCCCCGGCGAGGTGCTCGCGCACACCAACCGGCTGCTCAGCGACCTGGCCCCCGACCGGTTCACCAGTTGCCTGTACGTCAGCCTCAACCTGCGCAAGCGCACCGCGTGCCTGGCCAGCGCGGGCCATCTGCCGCCGCTGCTCGGCCGGCCCGGCTGGCGCACCCAGGTCCTCGACCTCTCCCCCGGGCTGCTGCTCGGCGTGGACCCCGACGCCGAGTACGCCACCTCGGAGGTGCCGCTGCCGCCCGGCTCCGTCCTGACCCTCTACACCGACGGCCTCATCGAGGAGCCGGGCGTCGGGCTCGGCGAGGCCATCGACGAGCTGGCCGAGCGCTTCACGCCCTCGGCCGGCGAGTCCCTGCACGACCTGGCGGAGTCGCTGATCAAGGGGGTCACCGTCGAGCAGCGTGCGGACGACATCGCCGTGCTCCTCTGCCGGACGTGAGCCCCGGACGCGAGCCCGTCAACGGCGGGCGTGGCTCAGCAGGGCCGCCCCGAGGGGTGTGACGGTGTGGATCACGTTGCCGCCGGACCTTCGGCTGACGATCAGGCCCGCCTCACGGAGCACCTGGGTGTGCTGGCTCACGCCAGAGGCCGAGATCCCGTGCCGTCGGGCCAGCTCGCCCGTGGTGGCCCCGTTCACGGTGGCGTGCAGGATGGCGGCGCGGGTGGGGCCGAGCAGCCGGGCGCCGGGGGTGCCGGCCGGCGACTCCCGCGGCGTGGCCGGCAGGTGGTCCCGCTCGATCGGGTAGACCAGCACCTGCGGCAGCTCGGGGTCGGCCAGCGGCACGGGCGCGCCCCAGCAGAAGTACGACGGGATCAGCACCAGCCCGCGCCCGCCGAGATGCACGTCCCGGTCCACCGGGTGGTCCATGGTCAGCACGGGCGGCCGCCACCGGATGGCCGGGCGGAAGCTCGCCAGCATGTTGCCGACGCCGCCGTCCAGGTAGGCGCGCCCGCGCATGGCCCGGTCGGCGTCCACCATGCCCTGGATGTCCGGCCAGTAGGGCGCGATGGCGGTGTCGAAGTAGGTGTGCAGGCTGTCCCGCAGGTCGTGGAAGGCGTCCATGCGGCCGTCGGCCAGGCCCCACGCCCATGACGGCGTGCCCGTCCTGCTCGCCAGCTTGTCCAGCTCCCTGCGCAGCAGCCGCCGCGGCGTGCTCAGCACGGCGTCCACCCCCGCGTCCAGCCCGAGCACGCCGTCGGGCGGGGTGAGGAAGTCCGGGAAGTACGACGAGGTGGCCGGGAAGAGCGGGGCCAGGACGCGCCGCACGGTGGCCAGGCCGTCGATCCTGGCCAGGTCGTGGCGGGTCTGGTGCCGCCACGCGGCGAACGCTCCCCTGCCCCTGCGCCCCGCCAGCCGGAACATGCTCAGCGCGATCTCCCACAGCGGATCGGCCGTCGCGGCGACCCGGGTACGTGCGAGGTCTTCGCTGGTGAAATGGATCCGCAACATCGGTCCTGGTCGCCTTTTCCCGCGGTTCGTCGTGCTCGAGCTGGGCTTTTAAGCCATGACGTCAGAGCCTGGACCCGCGGCGGGGCCCGTGAAGACGATTATCGGCAAACGGGGCGGGAACGGTAAAGGGACAGCCACATGGCGTTACGATTCCATGTTCTCGGGCAGGTCGGCGTCACCGTGGGCGGGGAGGTGCTCGAACTCGGGCACCGCCAGCGCGAGCTGCTCGCGCTCATGCTGCTGCGCGCCAACGCCACGGTCACCGTGGACCAGCTGGTCGAGGTCTGCTTCTCCGACCCGGTCCCGGCCTCGGCGCGCCGGCAGATCCAGAACACGGTGGGACGCCTGCGCAAGGCGCTGGCCCCGGCCGGCTGCCCCGGGATGATCAGGACCATGCCGGGCGGCTACCTCCTGGAGGCCGGGCCCGGCACGCTCGACCTGCTCGAATGGGCCGAACACGTCGAGACGGGCCGCCGGGCGGCGGCGGAGGGCAGGGAGGAGGAGGCCGTCGCGTCGCTGCGGCGCGGGCTGGGCCTGTGGCAGGGGCCCCTGCTGTCCGGGATCGACCTCGTGGGCGTCGAGGCCGAGGCGACCGGCATCGAGGAGGGCCGCATGGCCACGCTCGAAGAGTGCCTGGAGCTGGAGCTGCGGCTCGGCAGGCACCGGGAGCTGCTGCCCGAGCTGGCCGCGCTCACCGACCGGCATCCGCTGCGCGAGCGCCTGTGGGCGCTGCGGATGCTCGCCCTCTACCGGTGCGGAGCCAAGGCGGACGCGCTGGCGCTCTACCAGACGGCCCGCGCGACGTTCGTGGCGGAGCTCGGTCTCGAGCCCGGCCAGCGGCTGAAGCGGATGGAGCAGGCCATACTCAGCGATGGCTCCTCGCTCGACCTGGACGGGAGACCCTGTCCGGGGCAGCTTCCCGCCGACGTGCCGGACTTCACCGGGCGGGAGCGGGCCGCGCTCGAGCTCTGCTCGGCGCTGCTGCCCGAGGCCCCGGGCGCCGCGGTGCCGGTCGCGATCGTCACGGGCAAGGCGGGGGTGGGCAAGACCACGCTCGCCGTGCACGTCGCGCACAGTGTGCGGGAGCGTTTCCCGGACGGCCAGCTGTTCGCCCGGCTGCGGGCGGTGCGGGATCGGCGGGTCGAGCCCGAGGAGGTGCTCGCGGACTTCCTGCGGGCGCTCGGCGAGCAGGTGCAGGACCTGCCCGCCGGGGTGGAGGTGCGCGCGGCCAGGTTCAGGGAGTGCCTGTCCGGGCGGCGCGTGCTGGTCGTGCTGGACGACGCGCTCGACGAGGCACAGGTACGTCCCCTGCTGCCCGGCGGCCCGGGGTGCGCGGTGCTGATCACCGGCAGGTCGCGGCTGGCCGGCCTGCCGAGCACGGGCCGCATGGAGCTGGCGGAGCTGGAGCCGGCCCAGTCCGTACGGTTCCTGGGCCGGGTCGCGGGGGCGCACCGGCTGCGCTCCGAACCGGCGGCCACCGGCCGGCTCGTCCGGCTGTGCGGGAACCTCCCGCTGGCGCTCAGGATCGCCGGCGCCAGGCTCGCCAGCCGGCCGCACTGGCGGGTCGGCCACATGGTCGAACGGCTCGGGGACGAACGCGGGCGGCTCGACGAGCTCGCGCACGGCGACCTGGAGGTGCGCAGCAGCATCGCGCTGTCCGCCGAAGGGCTCGACCCGGCCGCGCTCCGGGTGCTGTCCGCGCTCGCCCACGCCGACACGCCCGAGATCCCCGGCTGGGCCGCCCTGGCCGCGAACGGCACGCCCGACCTCGTGGACAGCCTGGTCGACGCCCAGCTCCTGCAGGTGGCCGGGCACATGCGCTACCGCTTCCACGACCTGGTCCGCGTCTACGCCCGCGAGCTCGGGGAGCCGGACGTCACACGCGTGCTGGGCGGCTGGCTGGCACTGGCCGAGCGGGCGCACCGCGCCGTCTACGGCGGCGACTACGCCATCCTGCACGGCACGGCCGCCCGCTGGCACCCGCCGGGCATGGAGATCGTCGACACCGACCCCATGTCCTGGTACGAGGCCGAGCGCCCGAACATCGTGGCCGCCGTCCGCCAGGCCGCCGCCCTCGGGCTCGACGAGCTCTGCTGGGATCTGGCCGTGAGCGCGGTGTCGCTGTTCCAGACGCGCGGCCACTACGACGACTGGGAGGAGACGCACCGCGTCGCGCTCGGCGCCACCCGCGCGGCGGGCAACGCGCGGGGCTCGGCCGCCCTGCTCACCGGGGTGGGCCTGCTGGAGGCGTACCGGCACCGCTACGAGCCGTCGGCCGCGGCCGTCGAGGAGGCTCTGGAGCTGTTCGAGCGCTGCGGCGACCGGCACGGCTGGGCGCTCGCGCGCGCGGTGGCCGCGTTCGCGGCAGGCATGAGAGGGCTGTACGGCGAGGCGGTCGAGCAGTGCGGGCACGCGCTCGACGCGATCCGCGAGGCGGGCGACGCGGGGGCGGAGATCCTCGTGCTCAGGCTGCTCGGGCAGCTCCTGGTGGACCTCGGCCACCTCGACTCCGCCCGCCCGTACCTGGACGAGGCCCTGGCCGCGAGCAGGGCGGTGGACCAGCGCGCCCATCCCGAGGTCGTCTACCGCATCGGCGAGCTGCTGCTCGCCTCGGGCCGGCTGGACGAGGCGGAGCAGGCGTTCACCGACCTGCTCGGCACCGTCTGCGGCCTCGGCGATCAGCGGGGCGAGGCGTTCGCCCGCTACGGCCTCGGCTACCTGCACCTCGAGCGGGACCGGCACGCCGCGGGCGAGGAGTTCCTGTGGCAGGCCATCGAGCTGGCGGGCGCCGTGGACGAGCCGCTGGTCGAGGCCAAGGCGTGGCTGGCGCTGGGCGCGGCGAGCAGGTCGCGGCGGGACCACGAGGCCGCGCTGCGCAGGCTCGGCCGGGCACGGCAGCTCGCGATGGCCATCGACTCCCCCATCTGGCAGGCCCGCGCGCTGCACCAGCTCGCCGAGGTGCACAGCGAGCGCGGCCACAAGGCGGCGGCCGCGTCGGCGCGGGCCGGGGTCCGCGAGCTGCTCGCCTCCATCGGGGCCCAGGACCCGGACCTCGGCGCGGGCGTCCCCGCCAGCACGCAGCCCCCATGCCAAGGAATGCGCTCGATGGCGATATAGCTCCCACTAAACCTACTTATTTAGTGCATATTGCCTTGGGATCCAGGGCGGCCAGGCGGCGCGAGGCGGCCGAGCGGGTGGCCGAGCTGGGCGACCCGTACACGCGCCGGCTCATCGAGAGCGTCCCGCGCCTCAGCCGGGCCGCGCGCCTGCGGTAGCGAGCGCCTCGCGCCGCGTTTCAGCCGCGCCCCGCGCCCGCGGCGGCGAGCGCCGCGCGCGAGCGTTCGTCGGCGGGCGTCTGGGTCAGGATGTAGACGCCCTGGTCGGCCACTGGCCGCAGGAGCGAGAAGGTCATCCGCAGGCCCTCAGGGAGCACCTCCACGGTGACGGGCGCGAAGTCCCGCACGGCCCGGCACCGCCACCAGTGCGCGGCGTCCGGGCGCTCGGCCAGCAGCAGCCGCACGATGGCGGCCGCGCGCCCGTCGCCTGGAGCGTGCCCGGTGTCGGCCCTGAACTGCTGGTACAGACCTCGCAGCAGCTGCTCGCCGGCCACCACTCGGGGCCCGGCGAGCAGCAGCAGGACGTTGCGCCGCTCGGCCGGCAGCTCGCCGGGATCGCCCCAGAGCCGGCGGTAGGCGGCGTTGCCGCCCAGGATGTCGAGGCGCTCGTCCAGCAACGCGGCCGGCGTCGACTCCCAGCTCTCGAGGAGCGCCCACGTCTGCTCGCCCGGAACTACGGCAGGCTCGGCGAGCGGCGGCTCGGCCAGGAACCCGGCCAGGGCCAGCGCGTGGCGGTGGGCGGCGGGGTCCATCCTGAGCACGCGGCACACGGCGTCGAGCACCTGCCGCGTGGTGGTCGCCCGGCCCTGCTCCAGCCACGTGTACCAGGCGACGCTTACCCCGGCCAGCACGGCGACCTCCTCGCGGCGCAGTCCGGGCGTGCGCCGCTTCCCGCCGCCGCCCAGGCCCGCCTCCTCCGGGGACACCAGCTCCCGCGCGGCACGGAGGTGGGCGCCCAGTTCGCGGCGGAGGGAAACGTCCATGGTCACGATCCTATGAGCCCCTCTACCACCATGAACGCTCCCCTGCCCGGGACGGCCGGAGGCCAGGATCATGGACGCCATGAACATGTGGCGCAAGCAGAACGACTCCTCCACACTGGCCGAGCCCCGGGTGCTGATCCGGGTGTTCGTGGCGCCGGGCAGGCTGGACGGGAGCGTCGACTTCTACCGGCGATTGCAGGGTGCCGATGTCGACGCCCGTTTCGACTTCCCCGAGGCGTCGCTGAGGCTGGCGACGGTGGGTGCGTTCCTGTTGATCGAAGGTGATGAGGAGGCGCTGGCCCCGTTCCGGAGCACCGTGGGCACGCTGCTGGTGGACGACGTGCGGCCGTACTATGACCGGCTGGTGGCCGAGGGGGCCGAGATCGTCTTTCCGCTGCAGCAGGTGCCCACCGGCGCCGGGTTCAACGCCCGGCATCCTGACGGGACTGTCGTCGAATACGTGCACCACCGGCCCACGCCGGAAGGTCTTTGACGAATGCCGGCGGGCCGGTCGTGCCCGTCGAACTGGGGCTTGTACCCGCCGCTCACCGGCGCTCAGCCCTGGTCGCGTGGTCAGGCCCTGGGCCAGCGGACGCGCCGCTTGGCCGGGTCAGGCACGCAGCTCGGTGCGCAGCTCGTGCGCGCCGTCGGCGCGGCTGTACTCGTAGTAGAGACGGGTGCCGCCGCCCGACAGGTCCACGATGTCCAGGTATCACAGGCCGCCGCCCGCGTGGGCGACTCCGCTGCGGGCCGGTCTCCTGTGGGCTCGAGGGCCGCCGGGTCCGGGCCCGTGGCCTGGATGTACGCCTTCTGGCGGTTGACCGGTTCGAGCGCCCGCGACACCCCCGTGGCCAGGAGCCCGCCGCCGGTGGCGCGGGTGAAGGTGAGCGTGCCGAAGCCGAGGTGGTCGTACTTGCTGCCGCCGTAGTCGCCCCCGCCCCCTTCGGGGGCGACCCGCTTGCTGTACGCCTCGATGTACGGCACGGCCGGGGTGCTTGACCGCCGCGGCGTCAGCGGGCAGGGCGGGCAGCACGGCGGCGCCCGCCCCCACGGTGACGGCGGCCTTCAGCACGCTTCGACGGGAGGGCTGCGTGGTCATATGGATCCTTTCGCAGGAGTCACTCTCGTCACAGGAGATGGGCGCGGGCGGCGGGGATAACAGAAATTCTCAAACCCGGCTGTGCTGGGGGACCCGCGCCGGATGCGCGGCCCTGGTCACGTACTGCGGTACGGGCGCGCGGTCGTCGCCCGTGTCGCGGGTCAGGCCGTACCGCATGATGCCCTTGGCCGGGTCCGGCCTGGCGGAGATGTCGCCCCAGACCTCCTGCCAGGTCTTGGGCGCGATGGTGAGGTCGATGTCGGTGCCGCTCTCGTTGTTGTGCAGGGTGACGCGGCCGTCGAGGTAGTAGAACTCGTTCTGCCACATCTGCTGCTGGCCGCGGGGCAGCCGCACGAAGCCGGTCTCGGGCGAGCCCATCCAGGTGACGCCGGGCGCCTGCTCGTCGTCCATGCGCCGGCCGCCGCCCGAGGCGACGTGGAACAGCCTGCCCTTCAGCCCGGTCCAGGTCGCGGGCTGGAAGGGGCCGACCCGGTTGCGGTAGAGGATGCCCCACCGCACCTGTACGTAGCCCCTTCCGGTGATCGTGACGTAGTCGCCCCGATGCGTGATCGACGGGGCTCCGCCGAACCGGGAGTACCCGTGCTTGCCGCCGATCTTGACCGTGCCGCCGGGGCGGCGCGGCAGCGGGGCCGGGGGCCGGTTCCTGGGCGGGGCCTGGTCCACCTGGTCCACCGTCCGCCCGTACGGGCTCCTCGTCGTCTTCCTGGACGGACGCGGCGAGGACGTCGGCGAGGACACGGGTGAGGACACCGGCGAGGATGACACGATCACCGGGGTGGCCTGCCTGGGCGGGATCTCCGGCCGCATGGTCTGGACGACGACCGCGCCTCCGGCGATCAGTGTGGCGCCGGCGGCGGTGACCGCCATCGGCTTGGCGGCCAGCGCGGAGCCGGCCGCGGCCTTGCCCTTGGCCAGCAGGCCACCCTTCAGCGCCGGGGCGGCGGCCGTACGAGCGGCTTCCAGCAGGCCCGCCGCGATGCCCGCGGGGACGGCGACCAGCCCGAGCTCGGCCAGCAGCCGTTCGGCGGGCACCAGGTCGGCGAGCCGGCCGGTGCAGGCCCGGCAGTCGCGCACGTGCCGGGACAACCGCTTGCGCCACAGGTCGGACGGCACGCCGTTCCACGTCGCCACCGCGGCAGCCAGCTCGGGACAGCGCGGCTGGACCGCGAGCGCGCGCACCACCGCGCGGGCGCTCTCCAGCCGGCCCTTGGTGCGCTGGACGCGTACGGCGGCGTGCGGCTCGCCCGTCTCCAGTGCGGCGGCCAGTTCGGCCCTGGTCAGCTCGCCCGCCACCTCCATCCACCACAGCGCGAGCACCTCGCGGTCGTCGGCGTCGAGCCAGCGGGTGGCCTCCGCGGCCTCCTTGCGCTGCCCGGACAGGTCGAGGCGGGTGACGGTGAGCGCGGCGAAGTCGGAGGCCGCGTCGGCCATGCCCAGCGCCTCGTCGAGGGCGGCGTAGGTGGCGGCCCTGGCCTGCCGCCACTCGCGTACCTGGTTCATGGCGATGGCGACCACCCAGGAACGGAAACGCTCCGGGTCACGCAGCCCGGACACGCCGGCCACGACCCTGGCCATCGTCTCCTGCACGACGTCGTCCACGTCCGGATGGCCGTTCATGGCGCGCCCGGCGATGTTGTACACGAGCGGCAGGTGGCTCCTGACCAGCTCGCCGATCGCGTCACGATCGCCCGCCCTGGCCGCGAGCACCGTCTCGACGTCATACGTCGGTCGCGCGTGCATCCGTCACCTCGCCCCGGGAGCGACACCATTCAGACCACACAAAGCGTGCATTGTTCCATTTGTCGCCTATAGGACGCCAACGCCGCCGCCCACACAGCCCCGGGCCGGTCAGCGGACGCCGGCCGGCGGTCAGCAGGGCGCGGATCGCAGCCGCAGGTCCAAGGGGGCGTCGTCGCGCCGCGCGGCACGTTGCACCATCGCCGCGGACAGTCCGTGACCGCGGTCGGCGACAGAGCCGTGATCGTCGAAGTTCAGAGAGCTCGTGAACCACTCCTAAGATCACCCAAGAACAGCCCCCCCTACAGGAAGAGCTCACTCATGCGCACCATCTACGCCGTCACCCATCCAGAGGCGACGCACCACGTCGAGAGGGTCGTCGGCGGCTGGCATGATTCGCAGCTGACGCCGGCCGGCCTCAGCGCGGCGGCCTCCATCGCCCAGGCGCTGCGGGCGCAGATCCCGGAGGGCGCCGATGTGGAGCTGTTCTCCTCGGATCTGCAGCGCACCCGGCAGACAGCCGAGAAGGTTGCCGGGCTGTTCGGCGTGAAACCGATCCTGGACCGCAGACTGCGGGAGAAATCCTACGGAGAGGCGGGGGGAAGGCCACAGGAGTGGCTCGACCGACGATTCGTCCCGCCGCCGGCTGCCGGGGAGCGGTTGGAACACGACGAGGGCGTGGCGGGTGCCGAGACCAAGGCGGCGTGGGCGCAGCGCGTCTACGCGGCCATGGACGAGATCCTGCAGCGCCCCTGCGAACACCAGATCATCGTGACGCACGGTGGCTCCCTGACGTTCGTCGTGGCGTCCTGGATCAAGATGCCGATCAAGGCGGTCGGCTACGTCAGTTTCCGGGTGCCATCCGGCAGCATCACCACGCTGCGCGAAGACGACTTCTTCCACAACCGCACGGTCGTCAACCTCGGTGACACCCGCCATCTCGACTCCGTCGAAGCCGGCTGACCTCTGCCTTCGACGGCAACCTGATCGACCTAGTACTTGCGGCAGTCGTGCTTGGCGAGAACCAGGGTCATCCCGGCGACCTGGTTGGTCTTTTTGGACACATAGAAGAGGTAGAGCGCCTTCTTGTTGCCCGGCACGCCGGCGCTGGGATAGCCGCCCGGACCACGCCGCAGGTCGGGGTAGGCGGCCTTCAGCTGCGCCCTGGTGGAGCCGATGCCGATGCCCTGGGGCGTCTTGAGGCCGGGGGGCGAGACGATCATGGTCATGCCGTACTTCTTGGAGATGTACATCCCCACCCGGTAGTTGGGGTACGGGTTCTCCTTCAGGTCCCAGCCCGTGCATCCGGCGTGGTCCCCCACTGATTTGCGGACGACCCTCCCGGTCGCCTTCGCCTTCGCGGCGCTCATGCCGAGCTTCAGGTTGCCGTACCCGTACGGTCCCAGCGTCGCCTTCCGGGCGGCGAGCGCGGCGGGCGCGACGGCGACCGGCACGAGCCCGCCCGCCAGCGCCACCACCAGCGCCGATCGGCCGATCCGTAAGGCGTTCGTTCGGTTCATCGTGCCTCCTCCTTGATCTTTGACTTGATCACTTTAGTGATAGTCCGGAGTGGTTGTTGGGGATTCGCGAAGCTGCGGGCAGGCGCCGCCGCAGCGGGACTGGGTGTACGACGTCGCCGCCGCCTCGTTCACCTGGAGGCCGGGTCGATCCGCCCACGGCGCCGGCGATCTCTGCGCACCGGCAGAGTGCAGAGGCCCTAGCGCCGCCGGACCGCGGTGAGCACCCCGTCACCCAGCTCGATCAGCCGCACGGCGAACTCCCCGTCGGCCGCCAGCAGCTCGTGGAACTCGACGAGCTGCCCACTGTGGCTGACGGCGTTGTCCACCGCGATGACGCCCCAGGGCACGAGCACCCGCCGCAGGTGGGGCCAGTAGTCCACGTACGCGGGCCGCTCGGCGTCGAGCACCACCAGGTCGACCGACGCGTCCGCGGCGGCCGCCAGCACCTCGCCGCCGTCGCCGTGCACCACGCTCACCTGCTCGGCCACCCCGGCCGCGGCGATGTTGGCGCGGGCCCGCTCCGCCCGCTCGCCGTCGACCTCCACCGTGACCAGCCGCCCTCCGGTGTCCCGCACGGCGTCGGCGAACCAGATCGCCGAGTAGCCGTTGGACGTGCCGACCTCCAGCACGTTCCGGCTGCCCTGCGCCCGGATGAGCAGCGCGATCAGCCCCGCGGCGGCGGGCGTCATGTTGCGCAGCCTGAGGAGGCGGTCGGCCAGCGGGGCGTCGTGCTCGCGGCCGCGCCGGTAGAGGTCCTGCAGGTAGCTTTCCAGGGACGTGTCCACGGTCATCCTTCCTTGAGGTCCTCGATCAAAGGGCCGAGGCCGGGCGTGAGCGGCGCCTGGACGTGATGCAGCTCAAACCGTACCGCTCGGGGGAGTCCCGGCGATGGCGGGGTCAGGCGTCCGGGCTCGTCGTGGCGAGCAGGCCGGCTCGCAGTGCCTCCTCGTTGGCGGCGAGGAACTCCGCGAACGTGCGGGGCGCGCGGCCCGTGAGGTCCCGCACCGCGGTCGTGGTGGCCGCCAGCGAGCCGGCCGCGACCTCCCGGCAGAGCTCGGCGAAGTCGTCGGCGAACTGCGCGGGCAGTCCCTCGGAGCGCAGCGCCGCGGGGAGCTCGTCCGGGGACACCGCGGCGTGCCCGAACGTCCGGCCCAGGGCGGCCGAGAGCTCGCGCGCGATCTCGGCCGAGGTGAGCGCCTGCGGACCCGTCAGGACGTACGTCTCCCCGAGGCCGTGCGATCCGGTCAGCAGGGCGGCGGCGCAGGCGGCGATGTCGTGGCAGTCGATGTAAGACACAGGGGCGCCCCCGAACCCGTCGAGGAGCTTCCCGTCGGCGGTGAACGCGCCGGCCCCGGTGATGAAGTTCTGCATGAAACCGCTCGGCCGCAGCATCGACCAGCCGAGCCCGGCGGCCTTCAGGTACTCCTCGATCTCCCAGTGCGCGCCCTCGGCCAGCCGCCCGCCCTGGTGGGCGCCCCAGACCGACACCTTCACCACCGTCGACACGCCGGCGGCCCGCGCCGCGTCGATGGCCGCCTTCTGCTGGCGGATCATCGGCTGCTCCCCCTCCACCGGCTGGGCACCGCCCGCGTTGAGGAACAGCCGGTCCACGCCGTCCATGGCGGCGACCAGCGAGTCGGGCTCGTCGAAGTCCCCGACCACGACGTCACAGCCGAGGGCCCGCCCCTTGGCCCCGTCGCGGACCAGCGCCTTGAAGGCCACCCCCTGGTCGAGGAGAAGGCGCACGAGATGCGTGCCGATGGATCCGGTGGCTCCGGTGACCAAGATCATGAGCAGTCCTTCCGATAAGATGAGGTTACCTCGAGAACACTATATCGAGGCTACCTCGAATTAATGGGGACGCCCGCATGACCACCACCCGCCGGCCCCGCGCCGACGCCCGCCGCAACTACGAGCGCCTCCTGGCCGAGGCCGACGCCGCGTTCAAGGAACGCGGCGTCGACTCCAGCCTGGAGAGCATCGCCCGCCGCGCCGGCGTGGCCATCGGCACGCTCTACGGCCATTTCCCCAACCGCCGCGCCCTGGTCGGCGCGCTGCTGCGAGAGCGCAACGAGGCCCTGTTCGAGCTGGGCGACCGGCTCCTGGCCGACTCGGCGCCGGACGACCGGCTCCCGGCCGGCTCGGCGCCGGGCACGCCGGGCGGCCGGTCCCCGGCCGGCTCGGCGCTGGCCGCCTGGGTACGCGCGGCGACCGCGCACGCCGCCACCTACAGCGGGCTGGCCTCCCTGCTGGCGGACGGCCTGGACGACGAGGCGTCGGAGCTGCACGACTCGTGCCTGCGCATGGCGGAGATCGGCGAACGGCTGGTCGCGCGGGCGCGCGAATCCGGCGCCGTACGTCCCGACGCGACCGGCGCGGACGTGACCGCGCTCACCTCCGCCGCCGCCTGGCTCCACGAGCACGTGTCACCTGCCGCGGCCGACCGCCTCATCACCGTCACCCTGGACGGCCTGGCCGCCCACTCTTAGCCGCCGGCGGCCACCTGCCCTCGTGGCGCATCCGGTAAGCCGGAATTCCCGATGCCACGGCACCGCTCACGGCCGTGATGTCGCGGCCGGGAGTTTCGCCGTTCGTTCGGGCGCCCGACCCACGAACCGGCAGGTGAACGCGCGGCTCGCCCGCATGCGCCGCCGTGCCGATGCCGGCTTCAAGGGTCGACCGGCTCGCGCTCCAGGGGCCTGGCCCACCCGGCTTCGCCCCCGCCTCCGGCCGCCGAAGCGGTGCGCCTGCCGGCGTACAGGCTGGTGAGCGTGACGGTGAGCAGGACCGCGATGATGACGCCGAGCGAGGCGAGGGTGGGGATCTGCGGGACCCACGCCCACAGGCCGTGCGCCCAGTGGAGGACCAGCTTGACCCCGATGAACGCCAGGATGACGGCCAGGCCGTGGTTGAGATGGCGCAGCTTGGTCAGCACGTCCCGCAGCACGAAGTACAGCGCCCGCAGGCCCAGCAGCGCGAAGGCGTTGGTGGCGAAGACCAGGAAGGGGTCATCCGTCACCCCGTACACGGCGGGCACCGAGTCGACGGCGAAGACGATGTCGGTAGCGAACACCGCCACGGTCGCCAGGGCCAGCGGGGTGAGCGCCGGCCGGCCCCGCTCGCGCACCACCAGCCGGAACCCGCGGTAGTCGCCGGTGACCGGGATGAAGCGGCGCAGCAGCCGGACGCTGCGCATGGAGTCGATGTCGACCTGCTGGTCGTCCCCCTTCAGCACCTTGGCCGCGGTGACGATCAGGACCACCCCGAACAGCAGGAACGCCCACGTGCCGCTCTGCAGCGCCGCGGCGCCCAGCGCGATGAAGACCGCCCGCAGCACCAGCGCCCCGACGATCCCGTACAGCAGCACCCGCTGGGCCAGCTCGTGCGGCACCGCGAACGCCGACAGCAGCAACATGAACACGAACAGGTTGTCCACCGACAGCGACTTCTCCACCACGTACCCGGTGAAGAACTCGACCGCCACCCCGGTGCCGAAGGCGCCCCACAGGTAGGCGCAGAAGCCCACCGGCAGCACCAGGTAGAAGACCGACCAGGCCAGTGCCTCGCGCATGCCTACCTCGTGCGGGCGCCGCGTCAGCACGATGTCGAGCGCCAGCAGCAGGACCAGGGCGGCCACGGTGATCGACCACAGTGCGGGTGAGGCGATCGTGCCCTGATCGGGCGCAGCCAGAGATGTCCCCGGGGACATGAAACCTCCTCGAACGTGCTGAGCCGTTCGAGGTCTCCTTCACCCGGGGTGTGGGTGGCCGTCCGGGGATGCCAGGTGGTGTCCGTACTGACCGGATCGACGCTTGGGAAGTACTCCCCTCGTCTGGCCCAGAGTAGGACAAATCCGGCCAGCGAGCCACTGTGCGTCGGCGCGGATGGCGGCCAGACGCTGCTCGGCGTCACCTTCGACGGCCTCGCCGTCGCCGAGCCGGACACAAGTGCCGTGGAGCATGGGAATGTCGAGCGGTACGCTCATCGGATCTCACCTCATCGATCCTGGCAGTGGCACCTTTCCTGTCAGGGCAGGTTGCCGGACCGTCGCAGGGCCAGGTCCCTCGGGTCCTCTGGATGATGGCGAGATCCGATCGTCCGTTCCCAGCGGGGAGCGTCAGACCAGGGGCCGCCGAGCAGTTCCCAGGCGGCCCGCCGATCTACTGGTTAGCAAATGCCCCACACCGGGGACCAGAGCTTGTTGTAGTAGCGCGTGCCCTTGTAGTAGATCCTGAGGCCGCAGGGCTTGCGCGAGCTGCCCCCCTCCCAGGTACGCGTCTTCCCGACCTTGATCCGCTTGTAGCCGGAGTCGGGCCCGGTCTGGATCATGTTGACACTGACGGTGCTGCTGCAGCCGTTCTTCACCCTCAGGTACCGCGTGTTGCCCTTCACCCACGTCGTGTGGGTGACACACCTCAGCTTCGCGTCGGCGCTGGTGGCTGCGCTGGCCGCGGGTACGCCGGTGACGAGCGTGCCCGCGATTCCCGTCATCAGTGCAGCGGCTACCAGTTTCTTTCGCATACTTCCTCATTGCCTTATCTTTGGGGATAAAAGCCGCCCAAGACCCTAACACGCATCGCGATCATATGGTTACCCGCCGAGTGCGCCCCGGGGCGACGAACGCGGGAGCGCGAAGAACATCCGGCTGGTCGCGGCCCGGCGGCGCCGGTCCTCGCGGCGGAAGCCGTCGTCCATGGCCGGTCCTTCACGTAGCGTCCGCACTTCGAGACAGCGAGTGCACCTTGCTCTTGCCATGATCGGCGCTATGCGTGATGCTTGCAGACCTCTTGAGCGAATCGGCCGAAAGCTCCCAGAGCGCGTCACTCGTGCCGTGACATATGCAGCGGCGTCGCGAAGGGAGCGGCAACCAGAGAGGTAGTTCACCCCGTGATCCACGGCCCGTGGTCCCAGCAGCCCGCAGAAACGCTGGAGTCGATGTCCGTTGAACCGCTGCTGACCAGGGACTACGACGCGGACCCCGCACTCGTCCACGAACGCCTGCGCGGCAGGTACGGCCCGGTGGCCCCGCTCGAGCTCCTCGGGATGCCGGTGTGGTTCGTTCTCGGCTACGAGGAGGTGCTCAACGTCCTGCAGAACAAGGGCGGCATCTGGAGCAAGGACGTGGACAGGTGGCGGGCGAACGTGGAGGGCCGGATCCCGGCGGACTGGCCCCTGCTGCCCGTCTTCCAGATCAACAACTCGTCGTTCTCGGAGGGCGCCGCGCAGCGCCGGTTGAGGGCCGCGTGGACGCAGGCGCTCGCGCCGTTCCAGGACCACTCCAACCCCCAGGCCCAGCTGCTCGAGCAGGCCATCGCACAGTACGCCGACGACCTCATCGGCGTCCTGGCGGAAGGCGGCTCCACGGGGTTCGCGGACCTGGCGGCACAGTACGCGCGGCCACTCCCGCTGATGGTCGCCAACCGCATGCTCGGCTTCACCGCCGCACGCGGCGAGGAGGTGGTCATGGACATCTGGCGGATGGTCGACGCCGGTCCGGACGCGGCAGCGGCGTTCGGGCGCCTGTACGAGGCCATGACGGAGCTCGCCGCCGCCAAGCGGGAGCGCCCTGGAGACGACCTGCCCTCCTACATGATCAGCGCCCAACCGGACCTCACGCTGGACGAGCTGGCCCGCGAGCTGTTCATGCTGCCCGGACTGCTCGACTTCACCGCCAGCCTGGTCTGCAACGTGGTCGTCGAGGTCGTCTCCAACCCCGATGTGCGGGCGAGCCTGTCGGTCGGCGCGATCGACGAGACGGTGAACCGGGTCGCCCTGCTCAACCCGCCCATGGCCAACCTCACGTTCCGCTTCCCGAGGGCGGACGTCAAGATGGGGAACTACACGATCGCCGCGGGTGATCCGGTGATGCTCTCCGTCGCGGGCGCCCACGCCGATCCGCGGTTCGCGGGGGCGCTCGATCGGCAGGCCATCCGCAGCACCCGGGCCCACCTGGCCTGGGGCGCGGGGCCGTACAGCTGCCTGGGCCAGCGGCTGGCGGTCCAGATCACCACGATCGCCGTGCGCCGGCTCTTCGCCCGGCTCTCCAAGGTGAAGCTGGCGCTCCCGTCCGACCAGCTGCCATGGCGCCCCTCTCCGTTCATGCGGGCGCTGCGTTCCCTGCCCGTCCAGTACGAGCTCGCCGAGATCTACGTACCGGCCGGGGGCGGCGGCTTCGACGGCGACGCGCTCGCGGCGCAGCCGGCGCCGGCGGATGAGGCCGGGCAGGCGTCGTCCCGTTCCGGGTTGTGGGGCTTCCTGCGCGCGCTGCGTCGCGGGCGATGACAGCCCGCGGGCCGGTCCCCGTGCTCGCGCGAGAGAACCGGACCGGCCCGCCGAGTCCCGGGCTCACGCAAGACACCCGGACCGGCCCGCCGAGGTCCACACGCTCGGGCCTGGTTCACTCCTCGGCCAGGACGTCCTCGCCGACGAGGCGGCGGAGCCGGTCGTTGGCCTGTTCCAGCACCGTGAGCGCGATCTCGCGCCGATCCTCGCCCGTCTCGCCCATGACCTCCTCGGCGAGCTCCGCCCATGCGCGTTCGATGGCGGGCACCAGCTTGTGGCCGGCCTCCGTGACCAGCACGCGCACCTGGCGGCGGTCACCGGCCACCGCCTCGCGGCGGAACCACCCGCCGCCCTCCAGCCGGGCCAGGCTGCGGGTCGCGGTCGGCGGCTCGATGGAGAGCCGCGCCGCCAGCTCCTTGACGGTCGTGCCCTCGGGCTCCTGAGCCAGCAGCCACAGCAGCACGTCCTGCCCCGGGTGCAGCCCGAGCGCCGCGAGCTTGCGTGCCTTGGCGGCGCGGTAGAGCTTGCTCATCTTGTTGAGCGCCCGGTTGATGCGCATCACTTCAATTGCATCCACGGCATTCATCCTACCGAGTGTGTATAGTCGGCTAATAAGTAGTCGGCTAACTATTGGAGATGCTGATGGATCTCGGACTCAACGGGCGGGGCGTGCTGGTCACCGGGGCATCCGGTGACATCGGCCGCGCGATCGCCAGAGCGTTCGCGGCGGAGGGGGCGTTCGTCGCCGCGGGCTGGCACGGCAACGAGGAGCGGGCCCGCGCCCTGGTCGACTCGATCAACCAGGCGGGCGGTAAGGCGATCACGGTGCGGACCGACCAGCATGACCCCGAGTCGGCGGCGGCGGTGGTGCGCCAGGTCGAGAGCGAGCTCGGCGACGTCGCGGTCCTGGTGGCGAACGCGGTCTCCTGGCCGGTGGCGGGCCCGGAGACGTGGGAGAGCCTGACCGCCGGCCTCACCGGGAACGTGACGGGGACGCTCGCGCTGGTCGACGCCGTGCTTCCCGGCATGCGGAGCGCCGGATGGGGGCGGCTGGTGCTGGTCTCGTCCGATGTGGTGGACCAGCCGCTGCCTGCGGGAGTGGCGTACTCAGCCGCCAAGAGCGCGCTGGAGGCGGCGGGAAGGGTGCTCGCCGTGCGGGAGGCCCGGCACGGCATCCTCACCAACGTCGTGCGGCCGGGCTTCACGCTGACGGAGAAGGCGCTGACCTGGCCGCAGTTCGGGCAGGAGGCCGTCGACGCCGAGGGCGCGAAGACGCCGACGGGACGCATCTGCACGCCGGAGGACGTCGCCTCCGCGGTCGCCTACCTGGGCTCCGCCGCGAACGGGCACGCCAACGGCGAGGTGCTCTCCGTGGCGGGCGGGCGGCAGCTGACGCGTTAGCGGAGGGTAGGGGTGCGTTCCGCGAGGACCTCCGCGCGGGCGAGCCGCACCTCCCTGGCCTTGCGGGCGGCGTACCGGAGCAGCGGCCCGAACGTCGCCCGCACCGTCAGCACGTCCTCCACCTCGGTCCCCCCGCCCTCGGCGGCGCACCGCGGACGTCGGGGCCGCGACGTGGAAGACGTTACGCAGCGAGGTCTCCGGCACGGCCCGGGCGTCGATGAGCGATCTGCCCAGTATCGGGGTCACGGGCGAGTCCCGCGTCGCGGGCGCGGATGATCGCCTCGGTGCGGTCGGCGCCACCTCGCGCCCTCACTCGCCGTGCCACGAACGCCAGAGGGCGGCGTACGTGCCGCCCGCCTCGACGAGGTCATCGTGCGTCCCGAGCTCGGTGAGCCGGCCGTCCTGCATGACCGCGACCCGGTCGGCGTCATGGGCGGTCTGCAGGCGGTGGGCGATGGCGATGACGGTCCGGTCAGCGAGGACGGCGGCCAGGGCCCGCTCGGTATGGCGGGCGGTCCTCGGGTCCAGCAGCGCGGTGGCCTCGTCGAGGATCAGCGTGTGGGGGTCGGCGAGGACCACGCGGGCCAGGGCCACCTGCTGGGTCTGCGCCCCGTCCAGGCGGTGGCCGCCGGGGCCCAGGTCGGTGTCCAGGCCGTCCGGGAGGTCGCCGACCCAGTCGGCGCCGACGGCGGTGAGGGCCGCGTGCAGGTCGGCGTCGGTGGCGGAGGGGGCGGCGATGCGGAGGTTGTCCCGTACCGTGCCGAGGAAGACGTGGTGCTCCTGGGTGACGAGGATGACACGCTCGCGCAGCCGGTCGGGGTCGAGGTCGGCGACGGGCACGCCGCCCACGGTCACGGTGCCGGCCCGGGGCCTGTCCACGCCTGCCAGAAGCCTGCCCAGCGTGGTCTTGCCGGCGCCCGAAGGTCCGACGATCGCCAGCCGTTCGCCGGGCTGGACGGTCAGGTCCACCCCGCGCAACACGTCGGGGCCGCCGTCGTAGGCGTAGTGCGCGCCGGCGACTTCGAGCCGGTCATCGGCCGGCACGGAAGCGGAGGCGGTGGCCGGCTCCTCCTGCGAGGCCAGGGCGATGCCCTCGACCCGGGCGAACGAGGCGCTGCTGCTCTGCAGGTTCTCCAGGTGGAAGAGGATGGTGTCCAGCGGCTGGGACAGTTGCCGCAGGTAGAGGGCCGAGGCGACGACCGTTCCCAGGGTGATGGCGCCGCCCTGCGTCATGACGCCGCCGACCAGCAGAACGCCGGCCACGGGGATGACGTAGGAGACGTCCACGATCGGGAAGAGCACGCTGCGCAGGAACAGGGTGCGGGTGCGGGTGCCGCGGCACTCGTCGATGGCCTGCCGGCAGGTCGCGACGCGGCGGTGCTCGAGCCGGAGCGCCTCGATGGTGCGGGCGCCGGTGGTGGCGGCGGCGAGCTGCTCGGCGAGGGCCGAGTTGGCCGCCCCCTCATCCAGGTACGCGGTGACCGCGCGGCGCAGGTACCAGCGGGCGGCGAACCAGATGCCCACGAGCCCGAGCACGCCGCAGGCGCCCAGCAGCGGGTCGAGGGCGAAGACCGCACCCAGGATGAACGCGGCCTGGACCGCGGCGATGAGGATCTCGGGACCGGCGTCCCGCAGCATGGCGCCGACCTGCGCCACGTCCGTGGTGCCGCGGGTGGTCAGGTCGCCCGTGCCGGCGCGCTCGATCACCGAGGTGGGCAGGGCGAGAGCGCGGTCGGTGAACTGCTCGCGGATGCGGGCCAGCGTACGCTCGCCGAAACGGTGGCCGAGGTAGCTCGCGTAGCGCGACAGCAGGAGCTGGGCCAGGGCGAAGGCGAGGATGGCGAGGGCCAGCCGGTCCACGGTGCCGACACCCGCGCCGGCCTTGACCTCGTCGACGATACGGCCGAGCAGCCACGGGCCGACCAGTCCCGCGCCGGCGGCCAGCGCGTTGAGGGCGATCATGGCGGCGAAGGCGCGGCCGTCGCGGCGGATCAGCCGGAGCGCGGCCCGGCGGACCCGGGAGGGCTCGGCGACGGGCAGGGGGCCGGCCCCGGACAGGTCGGTCATCGGACGGCCTCCTCGAGCCCCGTCCCGGCCCCTCCGTCGGACCCGTCATCAGCCCCGTCGTCGGACCCGTCGTCGGCGTCGTCGTCGGCGTCGCGGGACACCAGCAGGCGGTAGCCGGGGTGTTCGCGCAGCAGGTCGCGGTGGCTGCCCGCAGCCGCGACGGACCCGTCCACCAGGTAGTACACCGTGTCGGCCTGGTCCAGCATGAGCGGCGAGGTCGTGGTGACCGCCGTGGCGCGGCCCTCGCGCGCGGCACGCAGGCGGGCCGCGATGGTGGCCTCGGTGTGGGCGTCCACGGCCGAGGTGGGCTCGGCCGCCAGCAGGATCTCGGGGTCGGCCAGCAGCGCCCGGGCCAGGCGTACGCGCTGGCGCTGCCCGCCGGACAGGTTGCGGCCCTGAGGGTCGATGGCCGAGTCCAGCCCGTCCGGCAGCCCGCGTACGACGTCCTCGGCCATGGCCGCGTGGACCGCCCGCTCGACGGCCTGCTCGTCCGGGTCCCGGCTGCCCGCGATGACGTCGCGCAGCGGCCCGGCGAACAGGTCCGCCTCGTTGTCCGCCACCAGGATGCGCTCACGTAACCGCGCCCGGTCGACGTCGCCGAGGCGGACCGCGCCCCAGGTGGCGGCGGACGCGGTGAACCCGCCGAGCCGGTCGAGCACCGCCGCGGACTCCCCCGGCCGGGCGCTGACCAGCGCGGTCAGCTCGCCTGGCGCGATCTCGACGCCGGAGGCGGGATCGCGCAGCACCGACGGCGAGGCGGGCGCGTCCAGACACGCGTCCCCGCCTGTGACGTCGGGTTCCAACGTCAGGAGACGGACGACCCTGCGGGCGGCGACGAGGCCCCGGCTGAGGCCGTAGCTGCCCTCGATGAAGAACGAGACCGGCACCACCAGCACCGCGGCGTAGCCGTAGACCGCCACCAGTTCACCGGCGGTGATGTCCCCTTGCGCCGCCATCCGGGCCGCCAGCCAGGTCACCGCGCCGAGGAACAGTGTGGGCAGGCCGACTCCCAGTGCCTGGATCCAGCTGGTCACGGACCCTACCTGGTAGCCCTTCTCCTGGAGCTCGCGGGAGCCGCGCCGGTAGCGTTCGGCGTACACGTCCTTGCCGCCGATGCCGTTCAGGACCCGCAGCCCCGCGGCGATGTCCCCGAACCGGGCGGCCAGCTCCCCCTGCCGTGCCCGGTACACCGTCTCGGCGCCGCGCAGCCGCCCCATCAGCGGGCCGAGCAGCACCGCCAGCAGCGGCACGCCGAGCAGCACCACCGCGGCGAGCAGCGGCGAGACGGCCAGCAGCAGCGCGGCCACGACGACGTAGGCGAGGACCGCGCCGACGCCGGGGCCGGTGATGGTCAGCGCGTGGGCGATCACGCCGGCGTCGCCGAACCCGATCGTGACCACCTCTCCTGCCGTGACCTTGCGCGACAGCGCCGCGCCCAGCCGCGTCGCCTGCAGGACCACGACCTGTGCGGTACGGAAGGCGGCGTCCATCCGGACCCTGGTCATCGTGCGGTGGCGCATGATGGCCAGCCAGGCGTTCAGCACCCCGATGCTCAGCACCGCGCCGACCCAACCGGCCAGCGCGTCCCAGCGTCCTGGCGTCAGCCCGTCGTCGATGGCGCGCGACAGGACGTACGGCGGCAGCGTCAGGCAGACCATCCAGGCGCTGCCCAGGATCGCGCCGACGGCGATCCTGCCGCGCTGGCTCGTGACCAGCCACCACAGGTACCGTCCGGCACTGCGACAGTCGGGAGTCCCAGGGTCCATGGTCGTCCGTTCTGTCATGTCCCCGACCCTAAGCCCCGGCCGCCTCAGGCCCTGGCAGGGGGTGCGGACGCGGAATGCCCCCGCCCGCTAACATCCGTCGTCGGACAACGTGAAAGGCGCGGCATGAGCGAGCACCCCCTGTGGCCCACGACCGGTGAGGCGACCATCACCGCTTTCCCCGTACAGAGTGAGCGCCCTGCCCCCGCGGTCGTGGTCTTTCCCGGCGGGGGCTACCACCACCTCGCCGACCACGAAGGGGCTCCGGTGGCGCGGTGGCTCAACTCGCTGGGCATCGCGGCGTTCGTCCTGCGCTACCGGATCGCGCCGCACCGCCATCCGCTGCCTCTGCTGGACGCCGCCAGGGCCGTGCGCTGGGTCAGGCATCACGCCGCGTCGAACGGCGTGGACCCCGCCCGCGTCGGGGTGCTCGGCTTCTCGGCGGGCGGACACCTGGCCGGGCTCCTCGCCACCGAGGCGGGCCCCGTGCTGCCGGAGGGCCCGCACGACGCCGTCGACCAGGCCGACCCGCGCCCCGGGCTGGCCGTGCTCTGCTACCCCGTCACCGACCTCACCGGAGCGGCCGCGCACCGGGGCTCCGCCGCCAACCTGCTCGGCGCGGACGCGCCCGAGTCCGTACGCGCCGAGCTGTCGCTCGCCCACCGGGCCGGCGCGGCGACGCCGCCCATGTTCCTGTGGCACACCGCCGACGACGCGGGGGTCCCCGTCGAGAACACCTTCCAGCTGGCTCAGGCGCTCGCCCGCCACCAGGTGCCCCTGGAGGTCCACGTCTATCCCAGCGGCAGGCACGGGCTGGGGCTGGCCGAGGACGACCCCGTCGTCGGCGACTGGACCAGCCGCTGCGCCGCCTTCCTCCGCGGCCGGGGCTGGTGATTCCGCGGCGGTTCAGCCGACGTGGACGTGCGGCCTGCGCTCCTGGTCCGGCTCGGCCTGGCGCAGGACCTCCCTGGTCAGCGCCGGTACGTCGCCGCCGCCGAAGACCAGGTAGCGCAGCATGGCGACCACGGGGTTGCCCTCGGTCCAGTGGAAGTAGATGTGCGGCACCGAGCCGGTCCTGTCCCGCAGATGCAGCAGCAGCGCGGCCAGCGCGTTGGCCACGGCCGAGCTCTCGATCTTAAGGATCTTGTGGCCGTACCGCTCCTCGCCCTCGGCGTGCACCTCCGTCTCGAACTCCGAGGCGTCCGGCACCGTGACCTCCACGAAGAGCACCGGCTCAGCTGGGCGCAGCCGGTGGGTGAACCAGGTCTCGCGCAGTTTCTCGTTGTACTCGCTCTGATCGCGTTTGTGCGGCTCGTTGGCGATCACATGGATCTCGCCGCAGGCCACCTCGTTGACGAACTGCTCGGCCAGCGCGTCGAGGTGCACCTCGGTGACCCGCAGCTCCGTCGAGCGGGTCGCCCGGGAGATCAACGACGTGGCGATGATGGTCCCGATGAAGAAAGAGGCGATCTTGACGCCGTCCGGCCGCTCGATGACGTTGTCCACCAGGGTGTAGGCCAGGACGACCGCGATGACCGCGTACCCGATGGTCGCCCGGTGCCGGCCCGCCCGCCCGGCCGCCAGCGCCACGGCGACCGCGGCCGAGAGGATGAGCACCAGCACGCCGGTGGCGTACGCGCCGCCCTGGGCGTTCACGTCGGCACGGAAGATGATCGTGATGCCGAACGCGATCACCGAGAACACCAGCACCAGGGGCCGCACCGCGCCCGTCCACTCCGGCGCCATGCCGTACCGGGGCAGGTAGCGCGGCACGAGGTTGATCAGCCCGGCCATCGCCGAGGCCCCGGCGAACCAGAGAATGGCGATCGTGGCGATGTCGTACACGGTGCCGAACCAGTTGCCCAGGTAGCCGTGGGCCAGGTAGGCCAGCGCCCGCCCGCTCGCCTTGCCGCCGTCCCGGAACTCCTGCGGCGGGATGAGCACGGTGGTGACGAAGCTGGAGCAGATCAGGAACACGCTCATGATCAGCGCGGCGGTCGTGAGCAGCCGCCTGGCGCTCTTGATCCGCTCCTGCATGTCGCCCCTGATCACCGGCATCACCGCGACACCGGTCTCGAACCCGGACAGGCCCAGCGCCAGCTTCGGCATGACCACCAGCGACAGCCCGATCATGGCCAGCGGGCTGCTGAAACCGCTGCTCAGCGCGTGCCGCCAGTTCACGACAGCCTGCGGGTCCTCCAGGACGTGCAGGACGGCGGCCGCCACCACGACGGCGTTCAGGCCGAGGTAGGCGAAGACGAGCAGCGTGGCGATGCCGATGGCCTCGGTGAACCCCATGAGGAACACTCCGCCCAGCATCGCCAGCAGCACGAGCGTGACCGGCACCCGGTGGCCGTCCAGGAAGCCGGGCACGAACGGGTTCTCCAGGATGTGCGCGGTCGCGTCCGCCGCCGACAACGTCATCGTGATCACGAAGTCGGTCGCCGCGAAGCCCAGCAGGACCAGTACGAAGATCTTGCCCCACCAGTGCGGGGCCAGCTTCTCCAGCATCGCGATCGAGCCCTGCCCGTACGGGCTCTCGGCCGCCACCCGCCGGTAGACCGGCAGCGCGCCCAGCAGCGTGAGCGCCACCAGGAACAACGTGGCCAGCGGCGACAGCAGCCCGGCCGCCAGCGCGGCGATGCCGGGCTGGTAGCCCAGCGTGGAGAAGTAGTCCACGCCGGTCAGGCACATCACCCGCCACCACGGGTGCTTCACATGGGGACCGTGTTCGATCTGCCTGCGGTCGGTCTGCAGGCCCTGCAACAGCCAGGAACGCAGCGTCCCTTCCGTAGCAGCCGGCCGCTTCGCCAGCACCATGACGGTCACCCCTCCATCAAGACCGCATGGCACACGTTCCACGGCGACGGGGTGATCGACCTGATGAGGGAGTCAAGAAAAGGTACAAGTCGAAGGCAGCCCGGAGACCCCTACAGGACGGCGCCCCGGCCGTGCGTTCACGGCCGGGGCGCCCACGTATTTGGCGCCCCAGTCACTTTTCCTGACTGGGGCAAGTCGAGACTAGGGCTTTTCATCCGTTTTGTATAGCTTTGGGGCGAAATTTCGTGACATGATCTGGAATAGCGGTCCCCCGGAGAATGTCGGTGGCCTGCCCTAACCTCTGACGATGGACATCATCCTGATCCCCGGGTTCTGGCTTGACGGCTCGTCATGGGACGAGGTCGTTCCCGCTCTGGCGGAGGCGGGGCATCGCACGCGCGCGCTCACGTTGCCCGGCATGGAGTCGAAGGACGCCGACCGCTCCAAGATCACCTTGCGCGACCACGTCGACGCCGTCGTCGAGGTGATCGACTCGTACGACCCGGCCGGCGGCAAGGTCGTGCTCGTCGGGCACTCCGGCGGCGGCGCGATCGCTTACGCCGCGGTCGACGCGCGTCCCGACCGTGTCGCCCGCGTCGTTTACGTCGACAGCGGTCCCCTCGGGGAGGGCGGGGTCATCAACGACGAGCTCCCCGTCGTGAACGGCGAGGTCCCGCTGCCCGACTGGTCGCTGTTCGAGGCGGAAGACCTGGTCGACCTCGACGACGAGCTGCGGGCGGCGTTCCGCGAGCGCGCCATCCCGACGCCCGAGCACGTCGCGAGCGATCAGCAGCGGCTCTCCGACGACGAGCGTCGCTACGACGTGCCCGCCACCGTCATCGCGTGCGAGTTCTCGAGTGCGACGCTCCGGGAGTGGATGGAGCAGGGGGTGGGGTTCGTGCGGGAGCTCGCGAAGCTCCGCGACGTCGACTACATCGACCTGCCCACGGGGCACTGGCCGCAGCTCACCCGGCCGGAGGAGCTCGGGCGGGCGATCCTGGCGAGCGTCGGCCCCGCCTGATCGGACCATACGGATGACTCCGAGCCCTCTGCCCAAGGGGGCTCGGAGTGATGTCCGGTCCGTCCAGAGGACGCCCGTGCCTGCTGCTATGTCCGCCATGGCCGGCGAGCCCGAAACTCATCGCTGTGCCGCTGAGCATGGTCATCGTGATCACGCTCGCGGACCCGCTGGCCCTTGGGAGCATCCACCTCGGGCCGGACCGATGTCGTCGATGGACAGTTGACGCGCTCCTCCCCATGATGAATGAATGGGGAGGATTCTCATGGCTGCTACGCGGCCACCCCTTGCGGGGTGGTGCGGATAGTCCCGCCATGAGGTGCTTGACGCTTCACCGGCCCCAGTGGTGCAGGGTCTCCACGTCCAGTGACCGCCTGTCCGGCGGCTGAGTTGTACCGGTACAACTGGGTGCGGGCGGCGTTGACGTCGGCGTTGCCGATCCACCCGCATGCTGTGTTCTTGCACACGAACCGGGACTGCGTCTGGCGCGACCCCTCGGTGATCGTGTGGCAGGCGTGGCATTCCTGGCTGGTGCCCGGCGCCGGGACGAAGGCGACCTTCCCGCCTTTGTCGGTGGCCTTGTAGGTGAGGAAGTCGGCGGTGCGCCCCCACGCCTGGCCGGCGATGGCGCGGTTCAGGCCGCGTTTTTGGGCGACGTTCCTGCCCGGCGCGTCGATGGTGCCTGACGCGGAGGCCATCATGTTCTTGACCTTGAGGTCTTCGAGCACGATGACGCTGAACCGGTCGGTGAGTTTCGCGGTGGTCTGGTGCTGCCAGTCGATGGCCCGGCGCTTGGCTTTTGCGCGCAGGCGGGCGATCTGGTCGTAGGTTCGTTTGAGCCGGTTGCTGGTGGGTGAGCCGGGTTTGGCCGCTCGTTTCTGGCGGGCGGCTTTGCGTTCCAGACGGAGCAGGCGCTGCTGCTCTCCGCCGGTCAGCCACTGTTTACGGTGGCGGATCTTCTCTCCGGTGGCCAGGGCCAACGGCACGGCGATGCCCCGGTCGATCGCGGTTGCCGGTCCCGGGTGCGGGGCGGACACGGGTTCGCTGGTTTGGGTACGGAACACGATGTGCCACCCGGTGGCCTCCTTCACCAACCGCGCCCCGGTGATCTTCCCGTCTGGGCCGCCCCGGGTGACGCCGGGCAGATCCTTGGTCCACCGAAAGCGGACCCGGCCGAGTTTGGGGATGTTGACCGCGCCCCACCGCCGGTTGATCCGGGTGATGTTCAGATCCCGCCCTTGAGGGACGTCCACGGCCATCCGGGAGCGAAAGCGGCTCTTGAACGTGGGGCGCCCGGCCGGATGGTCAGGGTTGAAGAAGTTCGCCCACGCCTGCCGGTACGTCTTCAAGACGGCCTGCGCCGCCTGCGCGGGCAGATCTTTGAGCCAGTCGATCTCTTTGCGGGCGGCCCGGATCGCTTCGTCGCAGTCCTTGAGCGAGGCGAACCGACCCTGGCGGAAAGTGAAGAACTCGTGCAGCAGGTTCCACAGCACGCGCGCGTTGTGCGCCTGACCGTCCAGCACGACGCTCTGCCGCGCGTCCAGGTCCAGGCACGCCACATGAGCACGCGACCGTTTCTCCAGCCCCACAAACCCCACCTTATCCTTTGGTGCATGTCACCAAGATGGGAATTCAACCCCCACATCAGAACAGGACGCCACTGCATCCACGAGCTCACCGCACATTTGGTGTTCCTCACGAAATATCGGCACAACGTCTTCACTGAGCCCATGCTGAAACACTGCGAACAGATCATGAAAGACGTGTGCGACAAGTACGAATGCCAACTGACCGAATTCAATGGCGTCTCCGCCCGCTATCTACGCCAGGAGTACAACACCCACGTCCGCCAATACCTGTGGGACGGCCACCTCTGGTCCTGCTCCCACTACGCCGGCTCCACCGCCGACGCGAACCCGGCCACCGTCCGCACCTAAAGACGGGAGCACTGGCCCACATCTCGGTAGACGCCCCTCGGGCGGCGGTACTCGCGGCTGTAGCTCTTGATCGCCTGGGCGACCGTGGGGTCGTACACGATGGGCAACATCTCGCGCAGGTGATCGCCGAGCAGCCGGTAGAACAGCACCTCGTTGCAGTCCTGCAGGGCCGACAGGAAGACGTTCTTGGCCAGGTCCGTGGGCTGGTGGCCGTACTGCGCGTACGCGCGGCCGGCCTGCTCCTCGAGCGTCTCGACCACCGGCGGGATCAGCCCGTCCAGCGCCAGGCTCGCTCGCTCCTCCGGGCTGAACGCCGTGTCCTTGTTCAGGAGCGGGTTCTCCAGCACGGCCAGGCCCACCTCCGACGTGGCGTAGCCCCCGTCGGGGGTCTCCACGAAGTCGCGGTGCCTGCCGGCGGCATGCCTGTGCTGGTTCATCGAGGTTGCTCTTCCCTTGCCTGGATACGACGGGTTCGTCGTTTCCAGGCCCGGGTAACGCTACGCGCCGAGCACCGGAGATCAATCCTCAGCCGGCGGTTCCATCGTCAAACGGCGGGCTTGGGTGGGTTGCGGTCCCAGCCCTGCCGGCCTTTGCGGGCAAGCGACCACATCTGCATGCCACGCTCGATCTCCACCGCCGCCGCCCACGGGACCGCCGGGGCGAGCTCGAGCGTGGCGCTGTTCTTGATCCGCCGGGCCAGCTGGGGGTCCGCGGCGGCCTTGGCCACGAGCCGGGTGGCGGCGGCCAGCATGGTGTGCGGTTCGGCGAGGTCCCAGGCGAGGCCGCGACGCACCGCCTCGGCGCCGGACAGCGCGGTGCCCAGGGCGCCGAGCGCGATGGCGTGCTGGTATCCGGCCGCGCGGCCGAGCAGGGACAGGTGCCCACCGCCCGGATGGATGCCGCGCGCCACGAACCCGCCGTCGAGCACCGCGTCCGGGGTGACGAGCATCAGGTCGGTGGCCAGGGCGAGGTTGAGCCCGGCCCCGACCGCGCCACCCGTCACCAGGGACACGCTGGGCACCGGCAACTGCCCGATCTGGACGAACGCGCCGTAGACGGCGGAGGTCCGCTCGACCGACTCCGGCGCGGCCGGGTCCGTGGAGGAGACGGCCAGGTCGCGGGTGTCGGCGCCGCTGCAGAAGTAGCCGCCCACGGAGTCGACGAGTACGGCGCCGATGGTGTCGTCGTCGTGCACGAGCGCGCAGAAGTCCCCGATGAGCGCCGCCATCTCCAGCGTGATGGCGTTCTTCCGCCGGGGGTTGTTCAGGGTCAGCCGGGCGATCCCGTCCTGAACGGTGGTGATGGCCAGTGGTTCCTCGGTCAAGACGCTGCTCCTGTCTACGTGATCGGCTGCCGTCCGTCGCCGGATCTCCGCATCAGGTCGGCGCACCTGCGCCGCCGGCGGAGCTCGGTGCCGGTTGTTCATCCGGCATTCACCATTCGGACAACGGGCGGCGCGATCGACTTCTCCGTGACATCGTTGGGTCGGCTTGTGTAAAGCGTCCCACGTTGGAGGCAATGTCCCATGCCCTCACCTGTTTCCCGTCGTTCCTTCCTCGGCCACGCCGCCGCGGGCAGCCTCGGCATCGCGTTCACCGGCAGCCTCGAGGCGATCTCCGGGCCTCCGGCCTTCGCCGCCGCGCGGCCCGCGGCCGGCTACGGCCCGCTGGTCGCCGATCCGGCCGGGGTGCTGTCCCTGCCCGCCGGGTTCTCGTACCGGGTCGTCGCCCAGGCGGGAGTCACGCTGCTGGAGAGCGGCGAGCCGACCCCGAGCGACCCCGACGGCACCGCGAGCTTCCCGCACGGCAGGGGTGCCACGCTGGTCAACAACCACGAGATCGGCGGCAGCGAGCCGTACCGGGTGCCCGCGCTGCCCGGCCTGACCTACGACCCGGGGGCCGGCGGCGGCACCACGAACATCGACGTGGACGCGCGGGGCGAGCGGATCCGCGAGTACGTCAGCCTGGCCGGCACACACAACAACTGCGCCGGCGGCAAGACCCCCTGGAGCACCTGGCTGACCTGTGAGGAGACCGAGCAGCGGGCCGGCGGGGCCTTCCAGAAGGACCACGGGTACGTGTTCGAGGTCGACCCGTTCGACCGCGAGGCCAACCAGGACCCGGTGCCGCTGAAGTTCCTGGGCCGCTACTCGCATGAGGCCGTCGCGGTCGATCCGGACACGTCGGCGATCTACCTGACCGAGGACGCCGGCGGCCCGAACGGGCTGTACTACCGCTGGACGCCGCCGAGGAAGTTCCGCGGCGGCAAGGGCGCGCTGCGCGCGCTGGCGCTGTCCGAGGGCGGCGACACCGCGGGCAAGCTGGAGGCGATGAGCTGCTACCAGGACGACAAGCACATCGCCGACCTGTCGGAGGCGACGGCGCCCGGCACGCGGTTCAAGGTCCGCTGGGTCGAGGTGCCCGATCCTGACGCGAAGACCACGTCGATACGCAAGCAGTTCACCGACGACCAGATCACCCGCAGCCGCAAGCTGGAGGGCGCCTGGTGGGGCGACGGCGGCGCGTACTTCGTGGCCAGCTACGCCCGCCACACCGACGGCAGCGTGAACGAGCACGACGGCCAGGTGTGGTTCTACGATCCGCGCAGCGAGACGGTCACGCTCAAGGTGCTCTTCGGCGTCAACCCCGACCCTGCCCAGGACAAGGACTTCGACGGCCCCGACAACATCACGGTCTCGCCGTACGGCGGGGTGATCCTCGCCGAGGACGGCGAGGGCATCCAGCACCTGGTGGGCGTCACCGATCGGGGCCGGTCGTACCAGCTCGCGCGCAACGAACTCAACGACAGCGAGTTCGCCGGCCCGACCTTCAGCGCCGACGGCAGCATCCTGTTCGCCTGCATCCAGTCGCCGGGGTACGTCTTCGCCATCACCGGTCCCTGGAAGAGCCGCGACAAGGACGGTGACTGAGGAACCCCGCTGCCCCCGGTACACGGCCGCCCGTGTACCGGGGGCGCCCCCGCGTCACCCGGTGAAGCGGATGGTGGCGCCCTGGTCGGTGATGGACGGCACACGGAAGTCGAGCTTGTTGATGCCCCCAGAAAAGCCCTCTGTGGCGGAGACGGTGCTGCCCCCGCTCCACACGACGACGACGTCCTGGCCGGCGTAGTCGCTCCACTCCTTGGCGACGTGGACCCAGCGGTCGAGGCCGAACTTCTTGGCGACGCGGAACTTCACCGGCTTCGTGAAGGTGAACTTGCACTTCCCGTCGTAACACGCGCGCAGGTTCGGCTTGGCCGCGGCCGCGGCCGGAGTGGCGGCGAGGGCCGGCGTCACGACCAGGGCGGCGGCGAGGGTCAGGGCGGTGATGGCCTTCCGGTGCATGGTCTGCCTTTCTTCGACTGCTACGCGTAGATCGGCGCAGGGATGCGGCTTTTCTACCGGCTATCGGCCGGGAGGGGTCCCGGGGCCGGGTCCGCGCATGATCGGATAAGCTCTCCGCCCGACCATGAAGGGGAGCCGATGGCGGTGGACCGCGAGCGGAGCGTGGTGTTCGGAGGGGCGGTCGAGCAGTACGAGTCGGCCAGACCCGGCTATCCCGCCCAGCTCATCACCGACGTGCTGGACTACGCGCCACCGGGCCCGGTCCATCTCCGCCTACCGGATCCTGGACCCGGACGCCCGCGAGGAGCTGATGCGGGAGATCGCCGCCCTGCTGGGCGACGGCGTGGATCTGACCTTCACCACCGACCTCACCCTGGCCCGCAGAGCACGCTGATCCCGCTGAGGCTCAGGCTGCACCGGAGGATCGGTACCGCCACCGGATGAGACGCAGGGTGCCGGCGCCCGCGAAGTACACGATCAAGGCCACGATGGGCAGGCCGGAGAGAGCGTGACCTCGCGGGCCGGTCACCGCGAGGGTGAGCAGCCCCGCCACCACGCCGGCGATGCCGAGGACGGTGAGAGCACCAGCCGTCGCCCCGGCCGTCGCTCCCGGCCCGGGGCGGGGACCGGCCCGCCGCTCGACGGGACCGAACACCATGACCAGCACGCCGAGGATCAGGGCCAGGGCGGCGAGCCAGGGCAGGCGCAGCAGCAGCCACGTGGGCGTCCCCGGAGGCGGGGCCGGCAGCAGCCCGGTCGGGTACAGGGCCAGCGCGCCGAGCACGACTGCGGTCATGTGCCACAGGAACAGCGTCATGACGACCGAGTTGACCGCCACGACGACGGTCCAGGGACGCGGCCGCCGCAGCCACCGGCCGGCCGGGCCGTGCAGCGACAGCGCCAGCCCGGTCTGCGTCGCGGCCAGCGCCAGCAGCGCCAGCGTGGGTGGAGAGGTGTTCTGGATCCCCTCCCCCGGGATCCCGACCATGCTGATCGGATAAGGGCCCACCACCGTGAGCCCGACCAGAGCCACCAGCCCCGAGAACGCCAGCGGCAACCCGGCACGGGGCCGGGCGGGCAGACGCCCGTCCTGCCAGGCGAAGCCCAGCTGATGCACGGCCAGCCAGGCGAGCAGGAAGTTGCCGTCCCCCAGGGCGGGAGCCCGCAGCACCAGCCGGGCCACGTCGCCGAGGCCGACCAGCACGGTCAGCACGATCGGCACGGCCAGGCCGTAGCGGCGGTGCAGGGCGTACATGAGCGGGGTGAGGGCCACCACGGCCACATAGGCCACCAGGAACCACAGCGGGATCCCGGCCACCCACACCGCGATGCCGATCAGGCCCGGATCGGCGCCGAGGGCCTGCGCCGCCAGGGCCGAGGCCGCCAGCACGGCCAGCAGCACGGTGGTGGGCCGGATGAGCCGGTCGGTACGGCGCAGCGTCCAGCAGGTGGCGTCGCCGCCCCTGGCGCGGTGGGCGGCGAGAGAGGCGGCGTTGGCGTACCCGCCGACCAGGAAGAAGACCGGCATGACCTGGAACAGCCAGGTCAGCGGGCGCGTCCACGGCACGAGCTCCAGCACGCTGCCGCCGCGCGGGCCCCCGTCGTAGCTCACGTGCACCACCAGCCAGTGGCCGACGACCACGGCCGTGATCGCGATGGCACGGAGCAGGTCGACAGTGCGGTCCCGATGCGCCGGCGTACGCTCGACCAGCCGCCGCATCCTTCGCCCCCGTGACTAGCTCGACTTCCCCGGACCCAGTACCCGGGAGGAGCCGACCTATCACCCAACGCCCGCGCGGGGACGGTGAACGGGGCGAAGCCGGTGGTCTGCCAGGTGTGGCCGGGCTCGGCCTCGTCCAAGGCCGGGCCGGCGATCAGCCGCCGGTGGACTCGCGGGCCACGACCGAGAAGCGGCTGACGAACTCGCGCACCGCCACCTGCTTCTGCTTGCCCTTGCGGGCCAGCCGGCTGACCAGGAGGTCGACGGCCGTGCCGGCCATGAGGGGGTGGTCGGGGTCGATCGACGACAGGGAGGGCACGGAGTAGGCGCCTTCGGCGATGTTGTCGAAGCCGATGACCTTCACCTGGTCGGGCACGCGCACCCCCCGGTCGGCCAGCCCGCGCAGCACGCCGATCGCCACCGTGTCGGTCACGCAGAACACGCCGTCGAAGTCCGCCCCGCCGTCGGCCAGGCGCCGCGCCGCGGTGGCTCCGCCCGCCATCGTGAACTGCTCGGTCGGGGCGACGAGCCGCGGGTCCAAGGCGAGGCCGGCCTCTTCGAGCGCCTGGCGGTAGCCGGTGTAGCGCAGGCTGGAGACGTTGACCTCGTCGCCCTGGGCGCCGCCGTCGATGAGCGCGATGCGGCGGCAGCCCCGCTCGATCAGGTGGGCGGTGGCGGCGCGGGCGCCTTCGACATTGGGCATGGCCACGTGGTCCACGGGCCCGTCGAAGATGCGCTCCCCCAGGATGACGATCGGGTAGTCCACCTTGAGCAGGTCGGTGTCGGCGGGGCCGAGCCCGACGGTGCTGAGGATGAGCCCGTCGTAGAGCCGGTTGCGCGACAGGGCGAGCGCGTCGAGCTCGCCCTCACGCGAGGCGCCGGTCTGCTCGATCGCCACCTTGAGGTTGTGCCGGGCCGCCGCGATGATGATCTCGGCGGCCAGCTGCCCGTAGTAGGGCCGGTCGACCTCGGGCACGGCCAGCCCGATGGTGCCGGTCCGCCCGGTACGCAGGTTGCGCGCGGCCACGTTGACCCGGTAGTCGAGGTCGGCGATGGCCCGCAGCACGCGCTCGCGCGTCTCGCTCTTGACGTGCGGATGGTCGTTGATGACGTGGGAAACGGTCATGGCCGAGACTCCGGCGGCTCTCGCCACGTCCTGTATCGTCACCACCCCGACATCCTTTCACGGCCTCAGCCCTTGACACTGCCCTGCAGGAGCCCGTTGACGATGTGACGCTGCATCGCGATGAAGAAGATCACGACGGGGATCAGCACTATCACGCTGAGCGTCATGAACGCCGGCCAGTCCACCGAGTACTCCCCGACGGCCTTGTAGACCTGCAGGACCAGGGTCTGCTTGTCGGGCGAGCTGATGAACACGTTCGGCGTGATGAAGTCGTTCCAGATCCACATGGTCTGGAACACGCCGACCGTGATGAGGATCGGCCGGATGAGCGGCAGCACGATCCGCCAGTAGATCTGCCACGGCCCCGCACCGTCGATGCGCGCCGCCTCGAAGATCGAGATCGGCAGCGACCGCAGGTAACCCTGGATGAGGAAGTAGCAGAAGATCGACCCGGCCGCGTACAGGAAGATGAGCCCTTCGAGGCTGTCCACCAGCCGCAGTCCCACGAGGAGCCGGTAGACCGGGATCAGCGTGGCCTGCCCCGGCACCAGGAACGCGATCACGAGCAGCACGCCGGCGACCCGGTTGACCAGGGTCTTGCGCAGCAGCATCGCGTACGCCGCCATCGACCCGATGACCAGCATGATCACGATGGAGACGGCGGTGACGTACAGCGTGTTGAGGAACGACTGCAGGATCGGCGTGTTCTCGAACACCCGCACGTAGTTGTCGAGATACAGGCTCGTCGGCGGCGCGAGCGGCGAGGCCGACGTCTCCTGCCGCGTCTTGAACGTGTTGACGACGATGTAGTAGAACGGCACGCCCACCACGGCGGCGGCCAGGATCATCGCGAGGCTGAGCAGCGGCCTCCTCATGACAGGCGCCCTTCGACCCGGCGTGACACGATCAGCTGGACGGCCACGATCGCGCCCACGACCAGCATGAAGACCACCGCGAGCGCCGACGCCTGCCCGAACTTGGCCTGCGCGATGCCGCTCTGGATGATCGACTGGGTGATGGTGAACGTGGCGTACCCCGGCCCGCCCTTGGTGAGGGTGTAGGGCAGGTCGTAGACCTTCAGGCCGCCGGTCATCAGCAGCAGCGTGCTGACGGTGACGGCGGGCGCGAGCAGCGGCAGCGTGATCCGGAAGAACGCCTGCCGGGGCGAGGCGCCGTCCACCCGCGCGGCCTCGTAGTAGTCGCCGGGGATCGACTGCAGGTACGCGAGGTAGAGAATCGCGTGCCAGCCGGTGGACGACCAGACGGCCACCATGATGACCGACAGCTGAGCCAGGGCGCCGTTCGACAACCACGGCACGGGTCCGAGGCCGCCGATCGCGTCGAGGGTCCAGTTGATCGCGCCCGAGCCGAGCGGCGACAGGATGAACCCCCACACCAGGCCGAGGATCGCGATGCTCGGGATGGCGGGGAAGAAGAAGACGGCCCGCACCACGTTCCGGCCGAAGAAGCGCTTGTTGAGCAGCACCGCCAGCGGGATCGCCAGCGCCGTGACGATCACCGTGGTGCCGATCGCGAACACCAGCGTGAACCCCAGGCCGGCCAGCATGGAGGGGTCGGTGAAGATCTTGCGGTAGTTCTCCAGCCCGACGAAGTTGACGTCCAGCGAGTAGCCGTTGAAGTCGGTCACGCTGAAGTAGAGCGACTGCGCCAGCGGGATCGCGAACAGCACCGCGAACACGATCCCGATCGGCACCAGGAACGCCTGCAGTCGCAGCCCCTCGAGCGCCTTCGGCGAGGTGAGCCAGGACAGGGCGCCCGTCAGCGCGGGCGCCCTTCTGTCGAGCGCGGTCATGTCAGCCCTGCGCCAGCCGGTTGTCCAGCGCGGCGGCCACGTCCGCCGGCTTGGCCTGGCCCTGCACCATCAGCTGGAGCTGGGCGACGGCCTCGGTGTTGAGCGCGTCCTGGACCCGCGGCCAGGCGACCTGCGGCAGGTAGAAGTTGCCGTCCTTGAGCGCCTGGAGGTTGGGCTCAAGCGCCTTGTCGATCACGGGGGTGACGTCGGATGTGGTGGTCATGGCGGCCGTCTTCTTGTTGAACAGCGTGACGCCCTCCTTGCTGCCGAGATACGTCAGGAACGCCTCGGCCTCCTTCTCGTGCTCGGTCTTGGCGTTGATGGCCCAGCCGGGCGAGGCGGCGCCGCTCCAGAACGGCTTGCCGTCGGGAGTGGGCACCCCGGCGAAGACCATGTTCATCTTCGGCGCCTTCTCCCGCAGCGAGGTCACGTCCCACGGGCCCGCGGGGATCATCGCGACGCGGCCGTTGGCGAACTCGTCCACGATCTGCTCGCCTTTCAGGCTGACCACGTCCTTGCCCAGCACGCCGCTGGTGAACAGCTGGTTGAAGGTCGTCAGCGGCCCGTTCCACAGGTCGCCGAACTTCTTCTTGCCCGCGAAGATCTGGGCGTCCACGTCGCCGCCCTGGCGCGCGTTCTCATGGCCGACCAGGGCCGCGGCGGTGAGCGGCATGCCCATCAGCGACTCGTAGTACGGCGTGATGCCCGCCGACTTGAGCTTCTGGCACAGCGCGATGAAGTCGTCCCACTTCGTGGGGAACTCGGTGACGCCCGCCTTGGCGAGGAGGTCCTTGTTGTAGAGGATGCCGGCGGACCACGACGAGATCGACATGCCGTAGGCCTTGCCGTCCACGGACCAGGTCTCGGTGTTGAACTTGGACATGTTCGCCATGAACGGCTTACCGGTCAGGTCCTTGACGAAGCCGCCCTGAACGAGGTTGGTCTTGTTCTCCGCGGCGATCACGAACACGTCCGCCCCGGTGCCCGAGACGAGCCTGGTCTGCAGCGCCGCGATGTACTCGGCCACGGGCGGGGCGTGCGAGAACTCGACGTCGATGCTGGGGTTCTGCTTCTCGAAGGCCTCGATGAGCGGCTTCATCGTCTCCTCGCTCTCCCAGGAGAAGAAGCTCAGCTTGGTCTTGCCGCCGCCGTCGCCGCTTCCCGATCCGCATCCGGTGGCTGCGGCCAGGAGGACGACCGCGGCCGCCGTGGCGACTTTCCAGCGAGGGGACATTTTCTGGAGAGGGGACATCTCTCACCTCTTCGGTGCTCTTACCGTGGGGGGATGGGTGCGCGGATGAGGGCCCGCGCGGGACTGACCGGTTCGAGATCGCCGTCTTCACGGTGGTCACGCGGCGTTTATCGATACAAGTTTTTATCGATACAAATCGGGCGGTGTCAAGAACGTGTTACCGGACCTTCACCCCGCCTGTGAGCGGCTCGTTACCCGTGCGAGGTCGCGCGCAGCACGGCCACGCCCGCGGGTGGCAGGGTGACGGCGTCGACGTCCTCACCCGAGAGCGCGTCGGTCCACTCGCCGCCGAGGGTGATGTCGTGCTTGTCGCCGGTGTGGTTCAGCAGGATCAGGAAGCGACGGCCGGCTCCGGCGCGCACGCTCGCCTGAACCCCCCGGGGCAGGCCCTCGACGACGGGGGTCACCCCCGCTTCGGCGAGCGCCCGCGCGAGCACCGCCCGCATGGTGGGCTCGTCGAGCCGGGTGGAGAGGTAACGTGCGGTTCCCTCGCCGTACTCGTGCCGGGTCACGGCCGGGCGGCCGGCCCAGTCGGGGGCGTCGAAGACGAGCTCGGGCTCGGCCCCGGTGAGCCGCAGATCCTCGCGCCACAGGTCGGCCACCCCCTCGAGGTCCGGGAACGTCCCGCACCCCCGCACGGCGAACGTCTCCTGCTCGGCCGCCGGGCAGAACTCCTCGACCCGCACGCCGAGGACCTCTCGCAGCGGCGCGGGGTATCCGCCGAGGTGGACCCGGTCGTGCTCGTCGACGATCCCGCTGAAGAAGGAGACGACCAGCGCGCCGCCATGGGAGACGTACGACGAGACGCGCCGCGCGTCCTCGCTCGACAGGAGGTACAGGTTCGGCACGACGACGAGCGCGTAGCCGGTGAGGTCGGCCGACGGCGGCACCACGTCCACGCCGGCGCCGAGGTCGAACAGGGGACCGTAGTGGTCGAGCAGGCGGTCCTGCTGGCGCACGCCGTCCGACGGATGGGAGTCGAGCTCGAGCGCCCACCAGCTGTTCCAGTCGAGCAGGATCGCCACCTGGTTGCGGACCCGCGTGCCGGGCAGGTCGGGAACCGAGGCCAGTTCCCGGCCGAGCGCCGCGATCTCGCGGTAGACCCTGCTGTCGGCCCCCGCGTGCGGCACCATGCCCGAGTGGAACTTCTCGGCACCGCCGCGTGACTGCCGCCACTGGAAGTACAGGATCGCGTCGGCGCCCTGCGCGACCGCCTGCCAGCTCCACAGCCGCATCCGGCCCGGCTGCTTGATCGCGTTTCTGGCCCGCCAGTTGACCGCGCTCGGCGCCTGCTCCATCAGGATCCACGGGTCCCCTCCCCCGGCGCCGCGCATCGTGTCGAACACCAGGCCGGGGAAGAGATGCGGCCGCTCGTCGTGCGGGTCGGGGTAGCAGTCGACCGCCACGACGTCCATCTCCGGCGCCCAGCCGAAGACGTCCACGGCCTTGAGACCGGCCAGGAAGTTCGTGGTGATCGGCACCTCGGGGGTGACGCGCCGCAGGATGTCCGCCTCCAGGCCGAAGCAGCCGCGCAGCGCCTCGTCGCTGAAGCGCGTGTAGTCGAGCTGCTGGGCCGGGTTGGGATACGTCGGCGCGACGCGGGGCGGCTGGATGTGCTCGAAGGACGCGTAGCGCTGCGACCAGAAGTCGGTCGACCAGGCGTCGTTCAGCGCCTCGATGTCGTCGCCGTACCGCTCCCGCAGCCAGCGGCGGAAATCGGCCGCCGACACCTCGCAGTAGCAGGCGGGGATGTGGCAGCCGTACTCGTTGCCGATGTGCCACAGCCCCAGGGCCGGATGGCCGCGGTAGTGCTCGGCCAGCCGCTCCACCAGCAGCGCGGCCCGTTCCCTGTAGACCGGGCTGGACGGGCAGAAGTGCTGCCGCCCGCCGGGGCCCAGCACGGTGCCGTCCGCGGTGACCGGCAGGATCTCGGGGTGCTCGTAGGCGAGCCACGGCGGCGGCGACGCCGTCATGGTGGCGAGGTCGGCGGTGATCCCGTGCGCGTGCAGGTCATCCAGGACCTGGTCGAAGAGGGAGAAGTCGTACGCTCCACGGGCCGGCTCCACGCGGGCCCAGCCGAAGACCCCGACGGTGACGAGGTTCACCCGGGCCTCGGCCATGAGGCGCATGTCCTCGGCTCTGGTCTCGGCCGGCCACTGCTCGGGGTTGTAGTCGCCGCCGAAGGCCACGCCGCCGAGCCGGCGCCAGAGCCGTTGGACCGGCATGTCATCACGAGGTACGGCCTTCATCGTCGGCGCGGCGGCTCCGGCAGGCGAAGGCGCCGCTCCTCCCTTCTTTTGGTCGCGAGGGTCACAGGGGGTCACGGGCGGGGTGGCGGTGCGGCGGTGCTCTGCCTGACGATCAGCTCAGGGGTGACGTACGCGGTGGTGGAAGGTGCGGGGCCGCCCTCGATCTGGTCGATCATGAGCGACACGATCCGCTCCGCCACCACGTCGAAGTTCTGCCGGACGGTGGTGAGCGGCGGGGAAAGGTAGGCCGACTCGTCGAGGTCGTCGAACCCGGCGATGCTGACGTCATCCGGGATGCGGCGGCCCGCCTCGACCATCGCGCGCATCACGCCGAGGGCCATCTGGTCGTTGGCGGCGAAGACGGCCGTCACGCCGGACCGCCGGGCCAGGACGCGGCCCGCCTCGTATCCGCTGGCGGCGCTCCAGTCGCCGAACACCACCCCGGGGACCGCGGCCCCCGCCTCCTTGAGCGTCGCGTGCCAGGACTCCGTCCTGCGCTTGGCGGCATAGGAGTCCTCGGGCCCGGCGACGTGCCAGACCGTTTCGTGGCCGAGGTCGAGCAGGTGGCGGGTGACGAGCCGGGCGCCGAGGGTCTGGTCGGTGTCGACCATGGGATGGCGGTGGCTGACGTCGCCGTCGGCCATCACGACCGGCACGCCCGGCGGCAGGCGGAGCGCCGGCGTGTCGAGGATCTGCGCCTCGATGAGCACGATGCCGTCGACCGCCTGCATCGTGAGCTGGTCGAACGCCTTGTGCACGGCCAGCTCGGTCTGCGACTCGATGGCGATCATGTTCACGGTGTAGCCGGCCCGCTGCGCCGCTCTCGTGACGGCGTCGACGGTGCGGGCGTTGCCGAAGCTGGAGAGCCCGAAGCTGATCAGGCCCAGAGCCCGGAACTGGCCGGTGACCAGGGCCCGCGCAGCGGTGTTGGGCCGGTATCCGAGCATGCGCATGGCGGACAGGACGCGCTGGCGGGTCTCCTCCTCCACGTTGCTCCGGTTGTTGACCACCCGGGAGACGGTCTGGCTGGAGACCCCGGCCAGCGCGGCGACATCGGCCATGGACGGCCGCCTGCGCGTGCGCCGCCCCGGCGGCGTTTCCTGTGTCGCCCCGTCCACTGTCACCTCTGATCGTCCGATGCTCTGGGCCGATGTTTACGTAAACATGCTCCACTAGTCAATGCAGACCTCCAAACGGGACGAAATCGCCATGGATGTTAACCGAGGGTTTACCTGTTGACATGATCCGGCGGCCGGTTCAGACTACGGGACTACCTTCTCTATGTTTACGTAAACATTCGATCATCGTGACCGCGGCGGCGAGCAGGCGCAGGTGGGCCTGCGTTTCCCGCGACCGCCCAGGCCCCGACAAGGAGAGTTCAGTGCCAGTCTTCGTGGCAGCGCGAACATCGCACAGGAGCACGGGATGACCGTGCAGGCCGCCGGAGCCCGGCGTCCCGGCCTCACCTGGCCGTTCCTGCGCCTGCGCGTCGCCGGCTACGCCTTCTTCCTGCCGTTCTTCGTGGTCTTCCTGGTCACGGTGGTCGCGCCGCTGGCATACGCCATCTACCTCAGCTTCTTCCAGGACCGCCTGATCGGCGGCACGGTCTTCGCCGGCCTGGCCAACTACACCCGCGCCATCGGCGACGCGCTGTTCGGAGCCGGGCTGCTCCGCGTGGCGCTCTTCCTGGTCGTGCAGGTGCCGATCATGCTGCTCCTCGCCCTGGGATGCGCGCTCGCCATCGACAGCGGCCGGCTGCGCTGGCCGGCCATGTTCCGCATCACGATCTTCATGCCGTACGCGGTGCCGGCCGTGGTGGCGGCCCTCATGTGGGGCTACATGTACGGCGACCAGTTCGGCCTGGCCGGGCAGATCGGCGACGCGCTCGGCGTCGCACTCCCCGACCTGCTGTCGCGCTCCTGGATGATGAGCTCCATCGGCAACATGGTGACCTGGGAGTACGTCGGCTACAACATGATCATCCTGTACGCCGCGCTGCGGGCCATACCCGAGGAGCTCTACGAGGCCGCCGAGATCGACGGAGCGGGAGCCATCCGCACCGCGTGGAGCATCAAGCTGCCCGCCCTGCGCCCCGCGCTCCTCGTGGCCACGATCTTCTCGATCATCGGCAGCTTCCAGCTCTTCAACGAGCCGAACATCGTCCAGAAGCTGGCACCCGCGGTGATCACGACGAGCTACACGCCCAACATGTACGCCTACAACCTCGCGTTCAACGGCCAGCAGATCAACTACTCGGCCGCCGTCGCCGTGGTGCTCGGCCTCGTCACCGTCGTCGTGGCGTACGCGGTGCAGCTCATCACGGCGAGAAGGGAGAAGACGCTGTGACGGCCGTCGCGGAGGCGAGCCCCGCCGTAGACGCCCACCGGTCCCGCTCGGCCAGGCGCCGCCGGGGCAAGAGCCCCACCCTCACCGTGATCATGCTGGTGATGTTCGCGTACGCGGTCCTGCCGCTGTTCTGGCTGCTGGCCAACGCCAGCAAGAGCGGCGCGGACCTGTTCTCGACCTTCGGGCTGTGGTTCGGCGGGGACTTCCATCTGTTCGCCAACATCGGCGACACCCTGAGCTATCAGAACGGCATCTTCCTGCGCTGGTTCGGCAACACCGTGCTCTACTCCGTGGTGGGCGCGGGCGGTGCCGCCCTGCTGGCCACCATCGGCGGGTACGCCCTGGCGAAGTACGACTTCCCCGGCCGCAAGGCGCTGTTCGCGATGGTGCTCGGCGGGATCTCCATCCCTGGCACGGCCCTCGCGGTGCCGACATACCTGCTGTTCAGCCGCATCGGGATCGTCGACACCCCGTGGGCGGTGCTCATCCCGGCGCTGTGCAGCCCGTTCGGCCTCTACCTGATGCGGGTCTACGCGGCCGACGCGGTGCCCGACTCGATCCTGGAGTCGGCCCGCATCGACGGGGCGGGCGAGTTCCGGATCTTCCGGACCATCGCGCTGCGGCTGCTCGCCCCGGGCTTCGTCACCGTCCTGCTCTTCTCGCTGGTCGCGACGTGGAACAACTACTTCCTGCCGCTGATCGTGCTGAACACGCCGGACTGGTTCCCGCTCACCGTCGGGCTCAACCAGTGGAACGCCCAGGCCAACAGCGGCACCTCCGGCGCCGGTGACGCCACCTACCAGCTCATCCTGACCGGCAGCCTGCTGTCCATCGTGCCGCTGATCGTCGCCTTCCTGGTGCTTCAGCGGTTCTGGCAGTCGGGTCTGGCCACCGGAAGCGTCAAGCAGTAACCCCTGTGAGTGAGGAAACACCATGAGATCATTTGTGAGGACCGCCGGGGTCGCCGCGGCCCTGTCGGTGGCCCTGGCCGCGTGCGGCGGCGGCTCCGGCGGGAGCGGGGGCGCGAGTGCCCCGGCAGCCGCCCCGAGCAAGTCGGCGGCCGTGCAGGACGCGCTGAGCAAGCCGGCCGAGCTGACATTCTGGTCGTGGGTCACGGGGATCGAGAAGACCGTCGCCCGCTTCCAGGCGAAATATCCGAACATCAAGATCAACCTGGTGAACGCGGGCCAGTCCGCCGACCAGTACACCAAGCTGCAGACCGCGATCAAGGCAGGGTCCGGCGCGCCCGACGTGGCGCAGATCGAGTATTTCGCGCTGCCCCAGTTCGCGCTCTCCAAGCAGGTCGTGAACCTGGCCGACTACGGCGCCGGCGCGCTCAAGGACAAGTTCGCCGCGTCGGCGTGGGCCCAGGTGGCGGTCAACGGCGGCGTCTACGGCATCCCGCAGGACACCGGCCCGATGGCGATGTTCTACCGCAAGGACATCTTCGACAAGCTGAAGATCGAGCCGCCGAAGACGTGGGCGGAGTTCGTCGAGGCGGCCAAGAAGATCAAGGCCGACAACCCGGACAACTTCATCACCACGATCGACCCCGGGGACGCCGGCGGGGTGGACAGCATGATCTGGCAGGCGGGCGGCACGCCGTTCAAGACCTCGGGCGAGAGCTCGGTCAGCGTCACGCTCGGCTCCGACCCCGGCGTCAAGCAGTGGGTCAGCACGTGGAACACGCTGCTCGGCGAGAAGCTGGTCGACCCGCAGCCCGGCTGGACGGACGACTGGTGGAAGGGCATGGGCTCCGGGAAGTACGCGACCTGGCTGACCGGCGCCTGGGCCCCGAACGGCATCGTGAACTCCATCCCCAAGACGAAGGGCAAGTGGGCGGTCGCCCCGATGCCCCAGTTCGACGCGGCCAAGCCGATGAACGCCGAGAACGGCGGCTCCTCGGTCGCGGTCATCCCGCAGAGCAAGAACATCCCGGCCGCCGTCGCCTTCGCGGAGTGGCTCAACTCCGACCCGGAGGCCGTCAAGTCGCTGAACACCGAGGCCGGGCTGTTCCCCGCCACGAAGGTGCTGCTCGACGACCCGGCGTTCCGTGACGCGCCGCTGGAGTTCTTCGGCGGGCAGAAGATCAACCAGGTGCTGGGCGACGCCTCGACCGCCGTCCGCCCCGGCTGGCAGTACCTCCCGTTCCAGGTGTACGCCAACAGCATCTTCAAGGACACCGTGGGCCAGGCCATCGACGGCGGCGGTGACCTGGCCGCGGCGCTGAAGTCCTGGCAGGACCGCATCACCGCCTTCGGCACCGAGCAGGGCTTCACCGTCAGCGGCGGCTGACCGCCGAGGCTCCGGCCCCGGTTGACGCCAACCGGGGCCGGAGCCGGAACGGGACCGTCAGCGCTTCATGAGCGCGAACACGCCCCAGCCGACCAACGGCCGCTCGTACCTGACGTAGCGCAGCGGCTCGGTCGCCAGCTCGGCCCGGAACTCGGGGGCGAGCTCGTCGTCGCCGGGGTTGGCGTCCAGCCAGGTGCGGACGTTCAGCCACTGGGCGGCGCGGTAACGGTCCCAGCTGTCCTCGTCGGCCAGGACCATCTCGACGACGTCGTAGCCGAGACCGTGGAAGAGCTCGATGAGCCCGGGCAGCGTGTTGTGGTCGTCACGAGACCGGACGCGGCAGGCTTCGACGGCTTCCTGGCTGGGCGGCTCGGCACGCCAGAAGGGCTCGCCGATCAGCATCATGCCGCCAGGACGCAGGCTGCGTTCCAGCAGCGCGACGGTCCCGGCGACGCCCTGGCCGATCCAGGTCGCCCCCACGCACGCCGCCACATCGACGGGCTCGGCCGCCACGTGGGTGGCGGCGTTTCCGTGCACGAACGTCACCCGATCGGCAACGCCGAGCTCGGCGGCCCGCTCGCGTGCGGCGGCCAGGAAGACCGTGCTGATGTCCACACCGGTGCCGGCGATGCCGTGGTCGCGGGACCACGTGGCCAGCATCTCGCCCTTGCCGCAGCACAGATCGAGCACGGACGCGCCCTTGCGCAGCCCGATCGCGGCGCCCAGGGTGGCGAGCTTGTCCGAGGTGAACGGGTTGAGAATCCGGTGGCTGCTCTCCCGGATGGTGATGCTACGTGGCAGATCCAAGGTAAGGAGTCCTTACGCGTGATGACGGGTTTACCGAAGTGGGCTGGTAGCGAACGCCGTCGACACGCATTAAATGCAACTCCTCCGTCACGAGATGATGATCGGCACGACCCTAGCCATGGCCCGGGTGCGGGACAACCGAATTTCGCGCGCGTTCCGGCGTCAGGCGCACACATCCCGATAGGGCACATCCGCGAGATACCGGCTCCACTCGGCGGGCGAGAGCGTGCGAGCGGCCCGCGCGCACACCTTCCCGGCCACGAGCGCGTCCCCGACGGGCACCTCGTGCACGCTGTTGCCCTTCGTGCCGACGTACAGGACGCTCCCCGTCGGCGCTGAAGGCCATGGACGAGGGATCGAACTCCCCCACCCGGTACGAGCTGCCGAGCCTGCGCCTGGCCTGGACGTCCCAGAACTCGAGCACGCCCTCGTCGGTTGCCGTGGCGAGCGTGCTGCCGTCCGGCGAGAAGACCGTGCGGGCGATGGTGCCGGCGGCCCGGGGCAGGGCGGGACCCAGCGCGGTCGGGCCCTTGACGTCCCACAGGCGGATCCGGTGGGCGGCGGACTCGTGGACGGCCATGAGCCCGTCGCGGCTGACGGCCACCGCGTTGGTGGCGCCGAACCCGGAGCCGACGGCCTTGCCGGTCGTCAGGTCGACGAGCCTGCCGTCGGCCGAGACGAACACCTGCTGTCCCGGAAGAAAGGGCCCGATCGTCAGCCGGGTCTGGTACGAGGCCGCCACACGGCCGTCGGCGGCCTCCAGCACCACCTGGTTCATCACCGGGGTCTGCCCCAGGACCAGAGTGATGGCGACCCTGCGCCCATCGGGGGTGAAGGAGGCCTGCGTCGGCTGGTATTCGCCGTCCCCCACCCGCTTGGACCAGAGCTTCTTCATCGTCGCGAGGTCCCACAGCGTGATCGTGCGGTTGATGTCGGCGGTGACCAGCCTGGTGCCGGCGTCGTCGACGGCGTCGGCGACCTCGTCCTCGCCGACGGGTATGCGGCCCGCCTCCTTGCGGGTCCGCAGGTCGAACACGCTCAGCGCGGGGCCGTCCGTCCTGGACACCGCCCAGTGGCCGTCGCGGCTGAGCTCCGGAGGGCCGGGCAGGGGGACGGCCGGGGTGCGGGGCTGGAGGTCCACGCTGATGACGGCGTCGTCGATGAGGTAACGCAGTGTCCTGCCGTCGGGGTCGAAGCGGACGTCGCCGAGATCGCCCTCGGCGCGGTAGCGCAGGATGTCCGTCTGGTCGCCGATCCGCAGGACCTCGAGATCGCGGCCGTGGAAGCCGGCGAGGTAGCGGCCGTCGGCGCTGAACCTGAGCTGTGCGGAGTCGTGGCAGAGATCGCAGTTCAGCACCTCCTTCAGCTTGTGCTCGTGCCCGGTGACGGCGTCCAGGAGCACGATGTCGCCGGCGACGTCGACGCAGGCCAGGGTCTTGCCGTCCGGACTGTAGGCGGCCAGCACGTGAGACTTGACGCAGGCCGGGAAGGGGCGTTCGGCGGTCCAGCCGGGCAGGGCGAGCTGGTCGAAGCGGCGGCCGGGCAGCAGCAGGTGCCTGCCGGTCGGGTCGACGAGCGGCGCGGGGGTCTGCGCGTATTCCCGGCCGTCGTAGACGGGCCGGCCGAACCGCTCGCCGGTGGTCACGTCGATGAGGAAGGGGACCTCGTCGGCGAGGGTGACCACGAGCGTCGTCTCGTGCTCGCCGAACACGACGCTGAAGCCGCCGTTCCCGGTCGCCGGGAGAGCCGTCCTCACCAGCGTCCTACCGGTCTTCAGGTCCCATACGCCGAGCTCGTCCGTGGTGGTCCGGGCGAGCAGGCGACCGCTGCGGCTCAGCGCGGGGTTCTGGAGGGCCGTCCCCTTCAAGGTCATCTTGGGCCAGCTCGCCGTCCGCCTGTGGGCGCGCACGTCGTACACGTTGACGCCGCCCTCGCTGACGCTGACCAGCGTGCGCCCGTCGCGGCTCAGCACCCGCCGGCCCACCCCCTTGACCGGCGGATCGCGGAAGACGGCCGTCTCCCGCTGTTGGAGCGAGCCCATCAGGCTGGAGCGCGCCTCCGGCTGCGGCGACACCCGGAAGGCGGCCACGCTGAGCAGCATCGCGAGGGTCGGATCGGCCGTGCGCAGGCGGTCGGCCTCGGCCGCGACCTGCTTGGCGGTCAGGATGTCGAGCCGCTCGGCGGCCTGCTGCCGCTGCCACACGGCCAGCCCGCCCGCCGCCAGCGCCACCACCAGCAGCCCCGCCAGCGCCGTGGTGATCAGTCTCCGGCGCCGGCCGCGCTTCCTGGTCAGCTCGGTGCCCGCGCGCAGGAAGTCGCGTTCGAACGGGGTCAGCGTCAGATGCCTGCGGCCGGTCGCCGCCCAGCTCAGCGCCTCCTCCAGCCGGGTGCCCTGCAGCACGTCGCCGTCGCGCCGCCCGTGCTCGTCCCAGTGCCGCGCCGCCGCGTTGAGCTGGCTGAGCACGGCCAGCCCGGCGCGGTCGGCGTCCACCCACATGCGCAGGCGGGGCCAGGCCCGCAGCAGGCCGGGGCGCGACAGGGCCACCGAGTCGTCCTTGACGGCGACCACGTACGAGAAGGCCTCCAGGATGCGCCGGACGGCCGCCGCCTCCCGTTCTGGACGGCCGCCGAACAGCTCCTCGGGGGCGGCCCGGCGCAGCGTCTCCTGCCCGTCGGCGGTCACCGCGACCAGCCGCAGGAACACCTCGGCCGCCAGGTCGCGCTCCTCCGGACCGAGCGCGCCGTAGGCGTCCTCGGCGATCGTGCCCAGCGCGGGATCGCCCTGGTCGGGCACCCGCACCCCCTCGGCGCTGCGGCTTCCGGCCGCCAGCAGCCCGCGCGTGTCGGATCCGTCGCCGCTGACCAGCGCGAGCAGCAGGTCGCGTGCGGTGGGCCGCGCCGACGGCTCCTTCTCCATCGCGGCGTCGGCCAGCGTGGCCAGCCGGGGCGGCAGAGCGCTCAGGTCCGGATGGTGGGTCAGCACGCGGTGCATGACGCCGCCCAGGTTCTCACCGCCGAACGGGTCGCGCCCGGTGGCCGCGAACACCATGATCGCGCCCCATGCGAACACGTCTGCCGCCGCCCCGGCCCGCTGCCCGGTCAGCACCTCGGGCGCCATGTAGCTGGGGGTGCCCGCCAGCTCGCCGGTCCTGGTCAGCGACATCTCCAGCGTCCTGGCGATGCCGAAGTCGATCACCCGCGGCCCGTCCGGGCCGAGCAGCACGTTGTCCGGCTTGAGGTCACGGTGGACCACGCCCGCCTCGTGGATCGCGGTGAGCGCCGTGGCCACCGCCGTCGCCAGCCGGTGCAGGTCGTCGCCGGTGAAGCGCCGGCCGTCCCGTACGGCCTCGCGCAGGCTCGGGCCTGGCACGTACTCCGAGACCAGGTACGGCTTGCCGCCGTCGAGCTCGGCCGCCAGCAAACGAGCGGTGCAGAACGAGGCGACCCGCCCCGCCGCGGCCGCCTCCTTGGCGAGGCGCCCGCGATCGCCCGGCGCGTGCAGCACCTTGACCGCCACCCGCCGGCCCTCGGGATCGTAGGCGTCGTACACGACGCCCTGCCCTCCCGAGCCCAGCCGCCCCGCCAGCCAGTAGTCCCCGATGCGCTGCGGATCTCCCGCGGCCAACGCCTCCACGGCGGATTAGATGCGCCCGCCTCCGCCAAAGTTGCCGCTCCCACGATCAGAGCGCGCGCGACTACTCCATCTCGCGGTGCCGGACGGGGCGCTGCCCGACTGGGCGCGGGCGGCCTTCGGCGGACCGGCGTGCGACAACGGGCTCCGGTTCGGGCTCCTCTTCCTCCTCGTACTCTTCCGCTTCGGGCTCCTCTTCCTCGTACTCTTCCGCTTCCGGCTCCTCTTCCTCCTCCTCAGCCTCGGGCTCTTCCTCCTCCTCAGCCTCGGGCTCTTCCTCCTCGGCCCGTTCGGGCTCCTCCTCTTCCCACTCCTCCTCTTCGGGCTTCTCTTCCTCCTCGGCCAGCTTGGCGCGCTCCTCCTCCATCGCCGTCTCGTGGTCCCTGACGACCTGGCTGTCGCGGATCTCGCCGCGCCAGCCCTCGCCGACCTCGTCGGGATGCAGCAGGAGGTGCGACATCACGTGCCGCCTGAAGTGCTTGAGCTCCAGCCGCGCCCGCCGGCCCTGGGCGCGCCACAGGTTGCCGGTGCGCTCGAAGAGCCCCTGCGGGTGGTACTCCAGCACCATCAGGACACGGGTCAGGTCGTCGGTGAGCGCGTGGAACGTCACGGCGCCGTCCACGTAGCCCTTCGCGCCCTCGGACCGCCAGATGATGTGCTGGTCCGGGACCTGCTCGATGATGTGGGACTTCCACATCCGGTGGGACCAGAAGACCTGGGCCTTCCAGGAGAGCTCCTCGTCGCTTTCCTGATTGACCGTCTCCACCTTCTTCATGAAGGTCGGGAAGTCCTGGAAGTGCGTCCACTGGTCGTACACCAGGCGGCGCGGGGCGCCGATGTCGATCGACTCGACGATGTTGACGATCTTCAGCTTGCCGCCCTTGCCGCCGCCCTTGCCGGTGACCTTCTGCCAAAGCCCCTTCACGCCTGCCTTCAGCCCACCGGCGAGACCGCCCTTGAGGCCGCCCCTGAGGGCGCCGCCCAGCAGCCCGCTCGGATTCTCCGAGCCGGTGACCGCGCTGATGAGGCTCTTGCCGCCGATCTCCGCGTAGTCGGTCAGCCGCCCGGTGAGGTCCTCGATCTTCCCTTCCGCGGACGAGAGCAGTCGCTCGCTCGCTGCCTGCAGCAGGTTCTGCGCCTCCTGTACGAGCCGGCCGGTCGGCAGGCTTTCAACGATCGCGCCACCGGCCTTCTTGACGGTCTCCGTCGCAGCGCCGGCCGCTCCTTGACCGACGTCCCTGGCTGTGCCGGCCGCTCCTTGACCGACATCCCTGGCTGCGCCGGCCGCTCCTTGACCGGCTCTCCTGGCCGTACCGGCCGCTCCTTGACCGGCGCTCCTGGCCGTGCCCGCGACACCCCTGGCCGCTCCCGTCACTGCCCGGCCGGTTCCCCGGACCGCCTGCCCGGCCCGGCCGGCTCTCGTCTCAGCCACCCGACTCACCTCCGCGACTGTCCGGCCCGCCGAACGGGACGGGTTCGCCGCTGCGCCCTCTGGGGCGGGAGTTCCCGCTCTTCCTCGTAGTCCTCGGACTCGTCCGCGTAATCCAGGTCCTCGTAGTCTGCTTCCTCCTCTGCCTGCCTCGAGGGCCGGCGGGTTTCCTGCGCCGTCCCCTGCGTACGCAGAGCCTCGGCACGTTCGTGCAGCCTGTTGCTCAGAGCGTCGATCTGCCTGCTGGTCGCCGCCACCGCCGCCGCCTTGCCGACCTCCATCAGGTCCCCCCGGAGGCGGTCGGTGATCTGCCCGACCTCGGCGGAGGAGCGCAGGGCCTTGACGCCCTGCGACAGCAGGCCGCCCTCACCCATGCGCGCGCGGCCGACCAGGCCCGCCAGCGCCAATGCCGCGGCCATGCGCAACTTGCGGCGCCGTCCGAGGTAGTAACCCGCGAGCACGGCAAAGGCTATCCGTGACGTGTTCGACATGATCAGCGCTCCTTTCCCTCAAGCTCCTTCGTCTCGGGATGCACAGAATTCGGTGCGCAGGAGCCTGTTGCCGCGGCCGAGACACTCGCCCGTGGGCTGCCCTCAAACAGGACAAAGAACCAGATACTTGGGAAAGTTGCGCAGACTTTGAGCGGCCCAGACCAGAGATTTGCGGTCCCCCGTCACATGGGCACGGGGGCCGTGGCGTTGCCCGGCTCAGACTGCTTCCGCGGCCTCCCCGACTTCCTGAAGGATGAGGAAGCGGTGCTGGCCGGCCAGGAGGTGGCCGACTCCGACGATGCCCACGATCGGCCATTCCACGATCTCCAGCACTCCCAGCGCGAGGAGTACCGCGTAGAACGCGAGGTGCTCGGGCTCCGGAAGGGTGACCGTGCCGAGTACGGGCAGCTCCACCTGCGGCCGGCGCTCGCCGGTAGTGCGCGTGACGACCATGATGCCGCTCCTTCGATCGACGACTGGCCGTCCGGCTGCCCTCCAGCCGGTTCGGTAACTCTCGGTGAGGCAAAGCTTCAGCGAGCCGCACGACCGCCGCCGCTACTCGTGGGGCGATGCGCCGCCCGATCGTGACCGATTGCTACTATCCGTGTTGCCTGGGTGATTACCCCGGACAGATCACAACGACTCCCCCCGAGGACCTCTCAAGGGGGGACGAGATGACAGACATGGAGCAACCACCGCCTTCCTCTTCCGTCATAGAGGCGTGGATCGGTCAGGTTCTCCGGCTCGCCGGCGTGGGACCGCTCACCGACACATCGCTCCCGTTCCCGCGGCAGACGCCGCCGCAGGCGCCGCTGTCCCGCACCCGGTCCGACGAACCTTGAAACCGGGGCGCCACAAAATTCTCCGCCAATTCCGGCGACCGGCCGGACCGCCGGCCCGCGAATAAGCAAAGAGCTCTGTTTCCACCGGCCGAATCGTTCAGCCGCACGTAAACAATTCGCCCGGCCACGCCTGGCAGCGTTCGTCGGCCAGTTTATTGCCGCGACATAACGGACAGCCATCACTCATGCCATGGGGGAAAACACGCAAGCGGCCGTCGCGGCCATGATGTTCGCCCGCGCCGCAGGTCTCTTGCGACGGCATGGTTGCGCCTCCGCACTGGGAGGGCGCGGGGTTGCGGACGTCGATGAGGCGTACCGGCACTGCGCGCAGATCATGCGCGGTCAGGCCCGTAACTTCTCGTACGGTCTGCGGCTGCTGCCCGCCCCCAAGCGGCGCGCGCTGAGCGCCGTCTACGCGCTGGCCAGGCGGCTGTCCCTGACGGCGAGGGAGAAGTCCGTGGTCGCGGCACGCGCTCTCTCCCAGTCCCACCACCCCGGCGACGGAGACGGCGAACACGATATGCCCCCTGCCCGCCGCAACCATCCCCGGCAGCAGCAGAGTCTGTGAGGGCGTCATGGTCATGTCGCGAAGCATCTTCAGGCGCAAGCCGGTGGAGCAGATCGCCACCGAGCACGAAGGAGAGCTGTCCAGGTCGCTCGGGCTGTGGCAGCTCACCGCCATCGGTGTGGGCGGCATCATCGGCGCGGGCATCTTCGCCCTGGCCGGCGCGGTCGCCAACCAGACCGCGGGGCCGGCCGTGCTGGTGTCGTTCCTCATCGCCGGGATCGCCAGCGCCGCCGCCGCGTTCTCGTACGCCGAGTTCGCCGGCCTGATCCCGAAGGCCGGGTCCGCCTACACGTACGGGTACGCGGTCCTGGGAGAGATCGTCGGCTGGTTCATCGGCTGGGACCTGCTGCTGGAGTACACCGCCATCGTCGCGGTCGTGGCCATCGGCATCTCCGGCTACTTCGGCTTCCTCGTGCAACAGCTCGGCTTCACCCTGCCCCCGTGGATGCTCGGCGCGCCCGGCACCGGCGAGGGACACGTGGTGGACCTGTTCGCGGTGCTGCTGTGCCTGCTCATCGCCTTCCTGCTGAACCTCGGGATCCGCGCCGCGGCCAGGTTCGAGACGTTCGTGGTGGCCCTCAAGGTCGCCGTCGTGCTGCTGGTGATCGTGGTCGGCTTCTTCCACGTCAACCCGGCCAACTACACGCCGTTCTTCCCGTACGGGGTCAGCGGGGCGATCACCGGGGCCGCCACCGTGTTCTTCGCGGTGTTCGGCTACGACGCGATGAGCACCGCGGCCGAGGAGTCACGGGACGCGCAGCGGCACATGCCGAAGGCGATCATCTACTCGCTGGCCATCTCCATGGTGCTGTACGTGCTGGCCACGCTCGTGCTCACCGGCATGCAGAACTACCGGCAGATCGACCCGGAGAGCGGCTTCTCCTCGGCGTTCGCCGCCGTCGGGCTGTCCGGGCTGGCGACCCTCATCGCGGCCGGAGCCGTGATCGGCATCCTCACGGTCATGTTCACGTTCATGCTCGGCGTCACCCGCGTCTGGTTCTCGATGAGCCGGGACGGGCTGCTGCCGCTGTGGTTCGCCAAGCTCCACCCGGTACGGCGGGTGCCCACGCGGGTGACGTGGATCGTGGGCGTCGCGTCGGCGGCGATCGCCGGGTTCCTGCCCATCCGCGAGGCGGCCGAGCTGACCAACATCGGGATCCTGCTGGCGTTCGTGGTGGTGTGCCTGGCGGTGATCGTGCTCCGCTACCGGCAGCCCGACCTGCCTCGCACGTTCCGCATGCCGGGGATGCCGGTGGTGCCGGGCATCGGGGCGCTCTTCTCGATCTGGTTGATCACGTTCCTGAATCCGGCGACGTGGCTGCGCTTCGCCGTCTGGTTCGTGCTCGGGCTGATCATCTACTTCGCCTACAGCCGCCGGCACTCGGTGCTGGCGTAGCACCTCGCGGCTTCGCGGTTCACCGCCCCCTCTGTCCCTTCAGCACCATTGAGCTCTCGTTTGCACACATGTGACCGATCAACTACGGTCCTTGACTGCTCTTTACCTCTTGTGTGCATGCGTGGAGTGATCAAGTGAATATCCGCAGATCGGGTACCGGCATCGCCCTCACCGTGACCGTGACGGCCCTGTGCCTCACCGCTCTGTCACCGGCCTACGCCTCCCCCGACACCCCCACCCCCACCCCGTCCCCGAGCGCCACCGCGAAATCCCAGAGTCTTGTCGCGCCGCTGAAGTACCAGCTCAGCCTCAAGGGCCAGCGGCAGGAGACCAACTACTTCTGCGTGCCCGCCTCGTCGGCGATGAGCCTGTCGAGCTTCGGCGTCAACGTCAGCCAGTCGACCCTCGCCAAGAAGATGAAGACCACCCCGTCCGGCGGCACCAAGCGCGTGAACGCCCTGCCGGTGGTCAATGCCTACGTCAAGTCCCGCGGCTACAAGTACACGGTCCCCGCCGACACGGCCGGCAACCCGGTCCTCCTCATGAGCCGGGTGGCGGACAACGTCGGCCAGCTGCGCCGGGCGCCGGTGCTCGGGGTGTGGATGGAGCAGCTGCCCTGGAACAAGGGCAAGATCAAGGGCAGCAAGGTCGGCCACGCCATCCTCGCCTACGGCTACGACAAGGTGGCCGGCACCATCACCGTCTACGACCCGTGGAAGCCCACCGGCGGCACCCACACCATCAAGGCCTCCGTGCTGGCCGGCCTCCTCCAGCCGGGCGGCATGTACTACATCTCCAGGCTCTAGCCGGCGTCCGGCGGGCCGCCGGCAGCCGGCCCGCCATGACGGCAAAATTTGCCGTCCCATTTTGTCCCATAAGTCACAAACATCACTCTTTGCACACACTTGACCGATTCAACACGGTCATTGACTAATCTTTGCTCCATTTGTGTGCCTATGTGGAGTGATTGCGTGAAGAACCATAGACCGAGGACTGCCGGCATCGCCCTCACCATGGCTGCGACGGTGGGGGCGCTCTGCTTCACCCCCCTGTCACCGGCCTACGCCGCGACGCCCGACGGGTTCGTCAGGCCCTTGAAGTACCAGCTCAGCCTGGATGCCCAGCGGCAGCAGACCAACTACTTCTGCGTACCCGCCTCGTCGGCGATGAGCCTGTCGAGCTTCGGCATCACGGTCAGCCAGTCGATCCTGGCCAAGAAGATGAAGACCCACCCGCCGTACGGCACCGAGGGCGTGGACGCCGTGCCGGTGATCAACGCGTACGTCAAGTCCCTCGGCTACAAGTTCACGATGCCCACCGACGCGGACGGCAACCCGGCCGTCCTCATGAAGCGGGTCTCCAAGGACATCGGCGAACTGCACCGGGCGCCGGTGCTCACGGTGTGGATGGACCAGCTGCCCTGGAACAAGGGCAAGATCAAGGGCACCGAGATCGGCCACGCCATCCTCGCCTACGGCTACGACAAGGTCGCCGGCACCATCACCGTCTACGACCCGTGGAAGCCCACCGGCGGCACCCACACCATCAGCGCCTCCGCCCTGGCCCGCGTGCTCCAGCCGGCCGGCAACATGTACTACGTCACCAAGCTCCCGTAGGACACCGGCCCCGCGCTGAACACCGGAGCCGTGCCACGCGTATCTCCACATGGCCATGGGTGTGGAGACTTCATGAGGAGGCACCGTGGTGACCGTGCTGGGGCGGACGGCGGCGGCCGTGGCTCTGACCTCGATCGCGCTGGCCTCCGTTCCCGGCGCCGCCGTCGCCGATCCGTCGCCCGCCCAGACCAGGGCCAAGCTGGTGAAGCTGAACGAGCGGGCCGACCAGGTGGTCGAGCGCTTCAACCAGGCCACCGAGGCGTACAAGAAGGCCAGGAAGAAGTACGACGCCCTCAACGCCGAGCTCGGCCGCAAGGACGCCCAGGCGGACACCTTGCGCCAGGACCTCGTCGGGGCGGCGGTCGGCGACTACCAGCACGGCCCCTTCAGGGGGTGGGAGCGGCTCACCGGCCAGGGCGACCCCGAGGCGATCCTGGGCGGCATGGCCTCGCTCCAGCAGCTGGCCGAGGCCAGGGCGGCGAAGGTACGCGCCTACCTGGCGGCCACCGAGGAGCTGCGCGATCGGCGCAACGAGGCCGAAGCGGTCCTGGCCGAGGCCGAGACCGCGCGCGACAAGGTCGGCGACGAGAAGTCCAAGATCGAGAACCTGATCGCCGAGCAGACCAGGCTCCTGCGCGGGCTGGGCACGTACAAGGCCGGGAACACCGACAGCCGGGGCATCCCGTACACCGGCTCGGCCTCCGGCAACGCCCGCGCGGCGCTCCAGTTCGCCTTCGCCCAGGTGGGCAAGCCCTACCGGTACGGCGGCACCGGCCCCGGCTCCTACGACTGCTCCGGCCTCACCCAGGCCGCCTGGCGCCAGGCAGGAGTCGCACTGCCCCGCACAACCTGGACCCAATGGAGCTGGGGATCCGACCGCCGCGTCCCCCTGAACGCTCTGCAGCCCGGCGACCTGCTCTTCAGCAAGGGGCTGGGACACATGGGCATGTACGCCGGCAACGGCAAGATGGTCCACGCGCCCCAGACCGGAGACGTCATCAAGGTCGTCGACCTCGACGACTACTGGCGCAACCGCCTCGCCGGCGCGATCCGCCCCTGACATGCCGGCTCAACTCGTGAAACCCTGCTATTGATCGCATGGCAAGGGAGGCGACGATGGGCTCCAAGGCTCGCGAGGAGCGTTTGCGCCGCTATTGGGACAGGCAATCCGTTTCCTATGACCGGCAGATGGCCTACTTCGACCGGAGGCTCTTCGGCGACACCCGCTCGTGGATCTGCGGCCAGGCCGCTGGAGACACCCTCGAGGTCGCCGTCGGCACGGGCCTCAATCTGCCGCTCTATCCCGAAGGCGTCCGCCTGACCGGCGTCGAGTGGAGCCCGGCCATGCTGGCGATCGCCCGGCGCCGGGCGTCCGAACTCGGCGTCCAGGCGGACCTGTACGAAGGGGACGCCCAGGCGCTCGCCTTCCCGGACGCCGCCTTCGACACGGTGGTGTGCACCTTCTCCCTCTGCGCCATCCCCGATCACGGGCGGGCGATCGCAGAGATGGCGCGCGTGCTCCGGCCCGGCGGGATCCTCCTGCTCGCCGACCACGTGGCCGCCTCGGCCTGGCCGGTACGCGTGGTGCAGCGGCTGGTCGAACTGGTGACCGTGCCCCTGGGAGGCGAGCACTTCCTGCGCCGCCCCATCCTCCAGCTCCCCGAGCACGGCCTCACCGTCGAACGCCACGACCGCTTCAAGCTCGGCCTCGTCGAACGCCTGGCCGCCCGCAAACCCGCCGCATAGCGCGCCCCCGGTCGCCCCCGGAACCGCGTTCCGGGGGCGAGGCGCTCAGGAGCTGCGTACCGGGAGGCTGGTCAGGCCGTGCATGAGCAGGCCGGGGCGCCAGGCGAGACGGTCCTCGGGGACGGCGAGCCGCAGGCCGGGGAAGCGCTCGAGCAGGTGGCGGAGGGCGACCACGCCCTCGGTCCTGGCCAGCGGGGCGCCGAGGCAGTAGTGGATGCCGTGGCCGAACGCGACGTGCTGGCCGGGAGCGCGGGTGACGTCGAAGCGGTCGGGGTCGGCGAACTGCGTCGCGTCCCGGTTGGCGGACAGGAAGGACACGAGCACGAGCTGGCCCTGCGGGATCTCCGTGCCGCCGATCGTGACGGGCTCCTTGGTGAACCTGAGGGTGGACGTGCTGACCGGCCCGTCGAAGCGGAGGAACTCCTCGACCGCGGCCGGCAGCAGCCCCGGGTCCTCGCGGAGCTTGGCGAGCTGCTCCGGATGGCGCAGCAGGGCGAGCATGCCGTTGCAGATCAGGTGCACGGTCGTCTCGTGGCCGGCGACCGTGAGCAGGAACGCGGTGTCGACGAGCTCCCGCTGGCTCAGCGCGCCCTCCTCGTCCTGCGCCTGCACCATGGCGCTGAGCAGGTCGCCGGCCGGCTCGGCCCGCCTGGCCTCGCAGAGCTCGGCGAGGTAGGTGACGAAGTCGGTGGCGGCCCGCACCACCTCCTCGGGGTCGAGCACGGCGCCCTCGATGGTGGTGTTGGACCACTTGATGAGCCGCGGCCAGTCCTCCTCGGGGATGCCGAGCAGCTCTCCGATCACCATGGCGGGCAGGGGCACGGCGTAGTCGTGGAGGAGGTCGAACTCCTCGCCCACCTTGTCGAGGAGCCCGGCGCTGATCTCCTCGATGCGCGGCCGCAGCGCCTGCACGCGCCCGGCGGTGAACACCTTGCCCACCAGCCGACGCAACCGCGCGTGGTCGGGCGGGTCGTTGAAGAGCATGTTGTGCGGCACGGTGGCTTCGAAGCCGCTGCTGTCGCCGCCCTCCAGCTCGTTCGACTTGATCATGTGCGGGTTGTTCGCGAAGTCCTTGCTGAGGCGCGGGTCGGTGCAGGCCGCCTTGACGTCCTCGTAGCGGCTCACCACCCAGACCCGTACGCCCTGCGGAGTGGCGGTGCGGTAAACGGGCTGTTCTGTGCGGAGTCGTGCATAGACCGGATGCGGGTCACGCAAATAGTCCTCATCGAACAATGTCTCGGCCATCGTCGCCCTTTCGCATACGGAATGGCAGGGTTTCACCTTATCGACCGCCCCTGAAAAGGGAAACACACGTTCGTACCGGCGCCCTGCCATTTCGCCTTGTGGCAGCGTATTCTCCGGCGGCCCGAAAAGAGCCGGAGGTCACCTCACCAGGGCCTGCCAGGAGGGCGGCATATTGCGGCTGACCTCGATTCCCGAGAACACCGACGGCTCCTGCGGCCCGTGTTTCCGCGCCCAGGCGGCCATCTGCGCCAGCCCTTCGGCCAGCGGCACCGAGTCCGCGCCCACCCCCAGGATCTCCCTGGCCTTGTCGTGCGCGGAGAAGGCGTGGACCACCTCGTGCCGCGCCTCCAGGTGCCGCACCCGCAGCGGCGCGTCCATCGCCTCCGCGACCGCCCCGGCCAGCTCGTTCACGGTGTAGGGGGTGTCGCCGCCGATGTTGAAGACCTCGCCGTAGGCGCGCGGGTTGCCGATCGAGCGGGCGATCGGCAGCGCCACGTCGTCGATGTGGCTGAAGGCGCGGGTCTGCTCGCCGTCGCCGAAGACGGTGCACTCCTCGCCGCGCAGGATCTGGTTCATGAAGATCCCGATGACGTTGCGGTAGCGGTCGCCGATGTTCTGCCGCTCGCCGTAGACGTTGTGCGGCCGGAAGATGATGTACGGCAGGCCGAACATCTCGTGGCTGACCTTCAGCTCCTGCTCTACCGCGTACTTGGCGATGCCGTACGGGTCCACCGGGGCGGGCGTCAGGTCCTCGGTCATGGGGGGACTGGCGTGGCCGTAGACGGCGATGGAGGAGGTGAAGACGAAGCAGCGCACGGTGCCCGCGTTGACGGAGGCGTTGATCAGGTTCACGCTGCCGATCACGTTGTTGGTGTAGTTGTAGCGCTTGATGAAGTGGCTGAGCCCTTCGGCGGCGTACGCGGCCAGGTGGAAGACGTAGTCGAACTTCCAGGTCCTGAACAGCTCGTCAACGGTCTCCGGATCGCACACGCTGCCCTCGTGGAAATGGGCGCCGCCCGGCACGTTGGCCGCGTACCCGCCCGACAGGTCGTCGAGCACCACGACGCGGTGGCCGGCGCGGAGCAGGTCGGCCGCGACGTGGGAGCCGATGAAGCCGGCGCCCCCGGTGACGAGTGAGGTGGAGGTCATGACAGTCGTTCCTTTCCGCTGATGGCGCGCGTGCTCACACGCCGATGAGTTGACGGGACCGCGGTCGCAGCCAGTGGAGGATCGCCCCCGCGTGGACGAGCTCGCCGAAGGCGATCAGGACGACCGCGCCGAGCGCCCCCGCCCACGGCACGACGACGAAGGCCAGCGCCCCGATCACGGCCAGCGACAGTGCCGCCCCGACCGCGGTCGCGTGCAGCGCCTGGCGGCTGGCGTTCTCCATCACGTAGTTGGCGCTGCCGACGGCGAAGATGACCGGGACACAGGCGATGTAGAGGATCACGACCCCCACGTCCCCGTGCGGCTGCAGCACGGTCAGCGCCAGCACCAGCACGACCAGCACGTACGGCGTGCCGATCAGCATCAGCAGGCCCAGCCAGCGCGACAGCCGCTGGTAGGCCGCGGTCAGATCCCGCTGGTGCAGCGCCCTGGACACGTCGGGCTGCAGGATGCGCAGCAGGTAGGAGAAGGCGTTGAGCAGGGTCGAGGAGGCGGTGGACGCCATGTAGAGGCCGGTGCTCTGGGCCTGCGCGCCGGCCACGGACAGGGCCAGGAACATCAGGCTGATGGACATCCCGCCGGCCAGGTCGGGCACGGCCATCCGCAGCGACGTCCCGACGGCGGCCTTCTTGAGCGCGCCGCGGCGCAGCCCGCGGAAGTCGGGCCGCAGCCCGGCCAGCAACGCCAGGTTGAACACGGCCACCGTGCCGGCGTACAGCGTCAGGAACGTCGCCGGGGTGATCCCCAGCGCCAGCGCCGCCCCCGTGTAGCCGGCCAGTGCCGCCGAGAGCACGAGGTGGTTGGCCACGTCGCGCGCGGGTTTGCCGATGGCCCTGGTCAGGCCGACGAGCACCTGGTTGAGCCCGACGCCGATCTGGCTCAGCCCGGCGAGCGCGGCCAGCGGCCAGGGCCCGTTGCGCCCGAGCGCCAGCATGCCGCCCAGGACGGCGAGCGCCACCACGAGCAGGACTCCGGCGAGCGCCACGAACACGCCGATCAGCGCGGGCACGGTGTACCGCAGCCTGGGGATCAGCTTGAGCGCGCACTTCTCGATCCCGGTCGTGGCGATCAGGGCCAGGACGGCGGCGCCGCCCATGGCCTGCGCGTATCCCGCGTACGCCGGCGAGCCCCAGGCCGCCAGCAGCGCCACGTTGGCCAGCAGCAGCGTCCCGCGGAACACCGCCCGCCCGCCCATCAGCGCCGCCAGCCGCCGTACGGTGGCCGCCCCGGGGCGTTTCATGCGACGTAGTCGGAAGTGACGAACCGGCCCTTACCGCCCGGCGTGACGAGCACGGACTCCGCCTGCACCACCTCCAGCGGAAACTCCCCTCCGGCCAGCCCGAACAGCTTCTCGCGCACTGTCGCGAACACCCGCTCGGCCGCTTCCTCGCCGCTCGGCACGATGTGGAGGCGCACCAGCCCGCCGGCCTCCTGGTGGACAAAGCACTCGCTGATGCCGGGGTGGGTGGCCGCCAAGTGCAGGAACGCGTCCGGGTAGAGCCGCTCGCCCGAGGGCAGCGTGACGTAGTCGTTGCTGCGTCCCGTGGTCAGGCGCAGGACGCGGAAGCGGCGGCCGCAGGGGCAGCGGCCCGGCTCGATGCGGCCGATGTCGCCCAGGCTGTAGCGCAGCAGCGGCATCGCCTGCTCCAGGAACGCGGTGACCACCACCCGGCCGGGCTCGCCGTCCGGCACCGGCTTGCCGCGCTCGTCCACGACCTCGCAGTAGACGCGGTCCTCGCCCAGGTGGGCGCGGCCGTGACCGCAGTCGTAGGCCACGTTGAGCACCTCGAAGGCCGAGTACTCGTCGAAGACCGGCGCCGCGAACTGCGTGGCGAACATGGCGCGGTGCTCGGGCAGCAGCAGCTCCGACTCGGTCATCACGATCCGCAGCGTCCGCCGCAGCCGCGCCAGCTCGTCCGGGGTGAGCGCCCGCAGCAGGGCCCGCAGGTGCACGGGGTAGCCGATCAGCACCTTGGGGCGGTTGGCCAGCAGCTCCGCCTTGATCTCCGCCATGGGCCGGTGCGAGAGGAGCACGTGCCGCCTGAACAGGCCGAACCGCTCGAACATGCGGGCCGGCGGCGCGAACGGCCGGATGTGGCTGAGCCGGTCGGTGGGCAGGTAGCGGCCGGTGGCCAGGAACCTGCGCACGCACGCGGCCATGTGGTAGTCGTGGCTGTCGTGGTCGTGCAGGATCCTGACCCGCCGGCCGGTGCTGCCGCTGGTCTGGAACGACAGGCACCGCTCCGGGTCCACGCCGTCGGCGAGCATGCGCTCCAGCGGCTGCTCGCGCAGCACCTGCTTGTCCAGCACCGGCAGCTCGGCCAGCTCGGCCAGGCTGCGCAGCGGCCCCCGTGCGTAGCGCGGATCGCCGCGGTAGTACGGCACCCGGGTGCGGGCCAGCTCCAGCACCCGGTTGAGCCCGCGGAGCTGGCGGCGGCGCAAGGCCGCCACGCTCCCGTACTCCCGCGCGATGGTGAGCGGCACGTACGCCGCCTCGCGCACGAGCACCGCTCTACGCGCTCTCGGTCCGGACGAACCGCAGCTTGAGCGAGTCCCACCAGCGCTGCGGGCTGAAGAACACCGCCAGCGCCAGCACCACGTGGACCGCGATGAACGTGTACGCCTCGTACTTGGTGGGCGGGTGCCCGAGGAACACGGTCATGTGCGAGGCCCAGTCCCACACCTCGGGGATCGTGGCCCAGGCCGGGTCGGTGTGGTCGTTGACCGTGAGGAAGGCGAGGTCCTCCAGGCCCGACAGCATCAGCAGCAGCATGCCGTACGAGAGCCTGCGCACCGGCCCCGCCGAGCCGCCGCCCAGCCGGAAGGCCAGCACCATGGCCATGATGAGGAACGGCGTCACCGTGAGCACGTGGTAGTACAGCCCGTAGAACGCCTCGCGGGAGCCGGCCGCCACCCCACCGTAGAAGAAGATCTTCGGCACGAAGTAGAGGAAGTACACCAGGAACGCGACCGGCACCGACCAGAGCACGAGCCTGATCCGCCTGGCCCACTCCACGTCCATCCTGGCCACGGCCTCGGTGGCGAAGACGAACGGCAGCAGCTTCACCAGGAAGATGCCCAGCGACTTCACCTCCCGGTCGTGGGGCAGTCCGAACCAGACGAACGCCGCGGAGGCGACCGCCAGCGCCGCGAATATCAGGAAGCCGAGCGGCTTACGGGGGATCATGGGGAACCTTTCACATCGGGCTCGATCTCGAATCGGAGAGTGCGCAGGGCGCGGTCCAGGGCGTCTTCCAGCAACTCCCGCGTGTCGGCGACCAGGACCAGGTAGCCGAGCTTGTGCCCGGCCTGCGTGTAGGCGCGTACGTGCTCGCCGGGCGACTTGAACACCTGCACGTCCACCACCTCGGGCATCCGCCTGAGCTCGGCGAGCCCTTCGACGGCGGTGAGCACGCCGTCGGCCTCGGCGGCCAGGATGCGCAGCGCGGCGATGCGCCGGTGGGTGACGTCGATGGTCAGCGGCTCGCCCAGGGCCAGCCGGATGGCCGCCTCGACCGTGTTCAGGCCGAAGGCGTGCCGCACCATCAGCGGCATGCCGTTGCCGCCCAGCCTGGCGCCCATCTCGATGAAGCACAGGTCGCCGCCGGGCGTCAGCACGAAGTCGAAGTTGACCGGGCCGTGCCGGTGCCCGACCTCGGCGCAGATGGCGCTGACCGCCTCGCTCAGCCGCGCGTACACGGACGGTTCGAGGTCGGCGGGCACCACGTGGGCCAGGCTGATCATCGCCGGCGGCCCGGTGATGACGCGGTCGGTGACGGCCATGAACGCCAGCCGCCCGTCGGCGAAGAACGACTCCACCGCGCCGTGGCTGCCCTCGATCAGCTCCTCCAGGATCACCTGGCGGGAGAAGGAGTGCTTGCGGGCGTGCTCGATCGCGCCCGGCAGGTCGACTGGGTCGTCCAGCACGGTGATGCCCTTGCTGCCCGACGAGTCGGCCGGCTTGACGATCAGCGGGTAGCCGAGGTCGGCCGCCGCGCCGATCAGCTGCTCGATGTCGTCGTCCTGCACGTAGCGGTACGCGGGCAGCCCGAGCCGGTCGATGACCTGCCGGAAGAAGCCCTTATCCACCGTGCACCGCAGGGCGTCGGGGGCGGTCTGGTGCGGGGTGCGGTAGATCCGGCGCAGCTCGGCCACCGACTCCTGGGCCGCGTCGCTGGCCGGGGAGATGACGGCGGCGACGTCGATCGGGCCCAGGGCGCGGGCGATGCCCTCCGGGTCCCTGCTGGTCATGCAGAGGAACTGGTCGGCCTCCGCGGCGCCGAGCGCGTCGGGGCGCTGGTCCACGCCGATCACCCGGTAGCCGAGCCTGCGCCCCTCCCGGTAGGCGGGGATCTGGTCCTCGCCTCCGCCGAGCACGATGAGGTTTCTCAACTGACGTTCTCCCACACTTCGGCGACGACATAAGGGGTCTCGTGGCCGTACAGGGCCTCGTCCGCCAGGATCGGGATGTTGGCCTCGCGGATCTGGTAGCGCGGCACGCCGATCGCCTGCACGCGCATCACCCGTACGAGATAGCGGGCGACCACGGCCAGCAGCACGAGCGTGACCAGCGCGGCGCCCAGGGCCGCCAGGTCGACCACGATCGGGCCGACGCGCCCGGCCAGCGCCAGCGCCGCGATCACGATGCCCCCGGCCACCGCCGCGGCGGCCAGGCCGATGAGCCAGGTCAGCGGCCGGAACGAGAACCCGACGAACAGCTCGGTGGCGTGCGTGAACAGCTTGCGCAGGTTCCACTTGCCGGTGCCGTCCACCCGCGGCTGGTGTGTGGTGGGCAGCGTGGTGTAGCGGGCGCCGAGCAACGGGGCGGTGGCGATGAAGTACGGCGTGGACAGCTTGCTGTCCACCACCTTGCGCGCCACGCTGGTCCGGACGATCCGGAACACCGACGCGCCCTGGGGCAGCTCGATGCCGAGCCAGCGCTGGGCGATCATCTGGTGCGCCCAGGTCCCGAGCCTGCGGTACCAGGCGTCCTGGCGGTTCTCGCGCACGGCGAAGACCACGTCGTAGCCCTCCATCGCCTTGGCCACGAGCCGGTGCATCTCGTGCGGGGGCGACTGCAGGTCCGCGTCGAACTGGACCGTCCAGGCCTTGGAGGCGTACTTGAACCCGGCGGAGAAGGCCGCCTCCAGGCCGAAGTTCCTGGCGAAGGAGATGTACTTCACCCGGGGGTCGGCGGCGGCGAAGCCCTTGATCGCCTCCAGCGTGCCGTCGGTGCTGCCGTCGTCGATGAACAGCAGCTCGACGTCCTCGTACTTGCTCAGCTCCGCCTGGATCTCCTGGTACGCGCGCTCGACGCAGGCGATCTCGTTGTAGCAAGGGATGATCGCGGTGATGCCGGGAGGCGGCATACGGATGTCCTTCATACCCACATGCGCCCCCGTCTGATGGATAAGCGCTGGTCGGCCGTTTTCTTCAGCGACATGCGACACGGGCCCTTTTCTGGGTTGCGGATTAATCACCGGAAAGCGCGTGATCTTCGTGCACCTTTACGATCTTGATTTTTCCGTTCGCTTCTGGGGCTATCTGGGTTGCCGTCCGTACGGTGGGGTCCAGGCCGGGCGCCTTGTGGCGGAGCGCCTGCGCGATGTCGGCCGTGAGGTCGTGGCGGGCGTCCGCCGTCGGCACGATCACCACCTCGATCGCCCCTGGCCGGTGCTGGATCAGCTGCATCCGGGTCACCTCGGGGAAGGACTGGACCGCGTAGGTGAGGAAGTCGCCGTAGTAGCGCCGGCCGTCGGCGGCGGCGATGCGGTCCTCGCTGCGGCCCAGCACCTCACGCACGACGGGCGTGCGGGCCACTCCGCAGGGGCAGTCGCTGGGCGTGATGTGCACCCGGTCGCCGAGCCGGTAGCGGATCAGCGGCATGGCCTGGCCGCGCAGCCTGGTGAGCAGGATCTCGCCCCGGCCGTCCTCGACCGAGACGGTGCCGTCCTCGTGCTCGACCTCGACGACCAGGTCGGAGGTGCGCAGGTGCAGGCTCCCCCGCGGGCAGGCCCGGGCGATGGTGAACGTCTCGACGCAGGCGTACACCTCCTGGTGGGCCGCGCCGAAGTAGTCCAGGATGTGCGCGCGGGCGGCCGGGGTGAGCCGTTCGCCGCCGAACAGCACGGTCCTGACGCCCTCGTGGGCGATGCCGCGCCGCTTCAGCTCGTCCACCACGCTGGCGATGACGTTGGGGAACCCGACCAGGAACGTGGGCCTGGCCGCCAGGAACGCGGCCACCTGCTCATCCAGCGACCGGTCGGTCGGGATGTGGAAGTTGCGCAGCACGCCGAAGCGCTCGAGCGGGTGGCGCAGGAATTGACTGACCCGGAAATAGGCGATCCGGTCGGCGGGACGCAGCCCGCTGGAGAGCATGTCCTGCAGATACGTGGCGCGCAGGTAGCCCAGGTCGCGTTCGGAGTTGCGGATGGTGATCGGGATGCCGGAGGAGCCGCTGGTCGTGGCGGCACGGGTGTTGGCCTCGGTGAACCCGTCGGCGAGCAGGTCGGCCCCGTTGTGGTGCAGGTCCATACGGTCCAGCACCGGGAAGCCGACCAGGTCCGACGCGCTGCGCAGTCCCTCGACCTGGGCCTCGCCGAACGTGCGCCGGTAGTAGGGGACGTTGGCGTAGGCGTGCCGGACGAGGGCGCGCAGGCGCTCGGCCTGCAGGCGCCGCTGCTGCTCGTGGCCGAGGCGTTCCCTGCGGCGGATGCCGGCCAGGTGGTAGGCGACCGGCACGAGGCTGAACGTGGACTTCCTCACGGGGCCACCGCCTCCTCGCGGCCGGCCGGCCGGTCCGATCCGGCCATCTCAGCAGAAGGTGTTCTGGTCGTGGACGAGCAGCCACCGCCCGTCGGCCCGGGTGAAGTACAGGGTCAGGTAGTAGAGCTTCTGGTACGGCTTGCCCTCCGGGTCCAGGTCGTCGTACACGACCGACAGCAGGGCGAAGGCGGACTCGCCCCCTGCCTCCACCCGCACGGTCTCGGCCCGCAGCGACCAGTCGGGATCGGCGAACCAACCGGCGTGGAACTCGGCGATCGCCTCCCTGCCGCGCAGGAGCGTCCCGTTCGGCAGGATCAGCGAGGCGTCCTGGTGGACGGTGGCCAGGTATCCCTCCAGGTCGCGTGCCTCGATTGCGGTGAGATGCGCGTCGAGCGCCTGTGAGAACTCCACGGTCCTTTGCCTCTCGAGATGTCGGACGGTCGCCACGTGGGAGCGGTCGTGTCTGGGCAGGTCGGTGCAGCCGCCCCCGGCGGTCGTGCTCATGTGCTTCGTCCTAGGAGGCCGTCCGGATCAAATTGCCGGCGGTCCAGAGCTGCGAACGCTCCTGAAACCAGGCGATGGTGTGCCGCAGCCCGTCCTCGATGGGCGTCTTGGGCGCCCAGCCCAGCCGGGCCTTCGCGAGCGTGATGTCAGGACGGCGGATCTCCGGATCGTCCTGCGGCCGCGGCACGAACGCGATCTCCGATGCCGAGCCGGTGAGCTCCTTGATCCACTCGGCCAGGGCGAGCATGGAGATCTCATGCGGGTTGCCCAGGTTGACCGGTCCGTCCAGGTCCGAGTTGAAGACCCGGAAGACGCCCTCGACCAGGTCGTCCACGTAGCAGATCGACCGGGTCTGGCTGCCGTCGCCCGACACCGTGATCGGCTCGCCGAGCAGCGCCTGCCTGATGAACGTCGGGATCGCGCGGCCGTCGAACGGCCGCATCCGGGGGCCGAACGTGTTGAAGATCCGCAGGATCGCCGTGTCGACGCCGCAGGCCCGCCGGAAGGCCATGGTCATGGCCTCGGCGAAGCGCTTGGCCTCGTCGTAGACGCCGCGCGGGCCCACCGGGTTCACGTTGCCCCAGTAGGTCTCCGGCTGCGGGTGGACCAGCGGGTCGCCGTACGTCTCAGACGTGGAGGCGAGGACGAACCGGGCGCCCTTCTCCTTGGCCAGCTCGAGGGCGTTGAAGGTGCCGCTGGAGCCGACCCGGAGCGTGTCGATGGGCAGGCGGAGGTAGTCGGTGGGCGAGGCGGGCGAGGCGAAGTGCAGCACGGCGTCCACGGCGTCCGGGAGGACCAGGTGCTGGGACACGTCGGCGCGGATCAGCCGGAAGTGGTCGTCGGCCATGAGGTGCTCGACGTTGGCGACCGCTCCGGTGAGGAAGTTGTCGACGCAGAAAATGCGGTAGCCCTCGGCCAGAAATCGCTCACAAAGATGAGAACCGAGAAAACCGGCGCCGCCGGTAATGGCCACGACCGGCCGTCTCATAAGGGATTCTCACTATCTTTCCCGCATTTTATGGCAGCCAAAAAAGGCATGTTGCGCCCCCGCGTCACATTTTTTGAGCGGCCCTTGTGAGGCCCCTCAGAAAGATCGGCTTCGATCCACGGGAAGATTATGACGGCCGCGTCGCCACCGTCAATCCCGAGTGTAGCCATATTCGGACAATATTTCCGGACACGCCGCCATCAAGCACACCCCAGAAATTGAACCAATCGGTACAAGCATTATGAGCTGGCGCTTTGCGGAACGGCGAGCATGCGCCGCCCACTCACCGCTGTGACGCGATCGCCAGTTCTTTCCAGCCGCAGGGCCGGGATCTTGTATCCGCGAAACAGAAGCGCAGCGTGTTCGATCTGTTACATGGTGTGATGCGAGCTGCTCAGGCAGCTCTCCGAGCAGCACGAACACGAGGAGAAAACAGCAATGAGGTCGACGACACACGGCATGCGGATCGCAACCGTCACCGGCGCCATCGCGCTCACCATCGTGGCTTGCGCCGCCCCGGCCACGGCCGCGCCCGAGCCCGCCGCCCGGGCGGCGGCCGGGGACATCTGCCTGTGGAGCGGGCGGGACTACACCGGCGCGTCGTGGTGCTGGAACCCGGGGAACGGCTACGTGGACGTGCCACCGGCGCTGCACGACAACGTAGGGTCCTTCATCGCCCACGCCAACGGCTGCTTCATCAACTGGATCCACGTCCCCGACAACAAGGAGACACGCGTGGTCCGTGACGGCGACTACCGCAGGGTGTACAAGAACGACTTCGGCGGCAAGATCGACGCCGTGGCGCCCACCTGCTAGGACGTCGAGTCAGCCGACGGGCTCTGGGCGGTCGCAGCGCGGACAGAGCCCGTCCCCCCTCCCGGCGCCTCGTCGAGGGCGAGCTCGCCGGGCTGTGCGCGGCCAAGGCCGCGGCGCGGGCGGGCGGCGGCGTAATCGCCGCAGGACGCGCCGGTCAGGCCGAGAATGACTCCCTGGCTGAGGCCGACCAGGAGCCCTCTGAGCGCCGTGGCCAGGCGTCGCGCCTGGCGCAGAGTAAGGGGCGCCGCGTCGTGGGACTTGGTAGACGAATGTCGAGGAGTACATGAGTACAGGTCTGCGGCGCGTTAGACGCCTGTGACACGACTTGGCACGCAAAGTTGTGACATATGGCTTTTGTGCCGTCTTAGGCGAAATGTAACTCCTGTGTTCTCGACGGCCGCCCAAACTGGAGAAGGACCCAGGCGCGAGCCCGGGGCCGATTCGCGCCGCAGCGGGTTCGCCCGCCGCGGCTCACCGAAATCGGGGGGATCACAGTGAAACGAGTGCTTCTCGCGGCGGCGCTGGCGCTGACCGCCAGCACCGCCGGCACCGCCCATGCTTCCGTCCTTACGCCCACGCCGGAGACGTCACCGTCACCGGAGGCGACCATGCCGGAAACCTCGCCGGCACCCGAGGACACCGCGCCCGAGGTCTCACCGTCACCGGACGAGACGACGCCGGGCGCCACCGCCAGCCCGTTCGGACCCGGCTGCGCCGCGATGGAGAGCAACCTGGCCGGCATCGCGGACAAGCCCGCCGGCACCGCCCTCTCCGAGGTCTCCGAGCTCTCCACGCTGTCGGACGCGGTGAAGAAGGCCGGGCTGGAGGAGAAGCTGAACTCCGCCAAGGACATCACGATCTTCGCACCGGAGAACAAGGCGTTCGACGCGATCCCGAAGGAGACCCGGGACAAGCTCATGGCCGACAAGGACCAACTGGCCAAGGCCATCAACTACCACGTGGTCGAGGGCAAGAAGGCGCCGGCCGACCTGGCGGGCGCCACGCTCAAGACCATGCAAGGCGCCGAGCTGACCGTGAAGGGTTCCGGTGAGGACCTCACGATCAACGGCGCCAAGATCGTCTGCGGTGACGTGCACACGAGCAACGCCGTCGTCTACGTCGTCGACAAGGTCCTGATGCCCCAGTGAGGGCCACGGGGTCCTGACCCGGGCGGGGAGCACGATCGCCAGGCGACCGTGCTCTCCTCCCGACCCCCGCCAAGACCGCTCCCCCGCAGTGCCCGTTTCGTACCGTCCGGGCCGCGGTAGAGAGGGGAATGAACGATCTGGCCCGGCTGACCGCCACCGAACTCCTCGCCGGCTACCGCGACGGCGGCGTGTCACCGGTGGAGGCCACCCGCGCCGCCCTCGACGCCATCGAGGCCATCGAGGCCGCCGACCACCGGGTGAACGCGTTCGTGCTGGTCGACCCCGAGGGCGCTCTGGCGGCGGCGAAGGAGTCGGAGACCCGCTGGCGGGCCGGTCGCCCTCTCGGTTCCGGCGACGGCGTGCCTGCTTCCGTCAAGGACATCCTCTACACCCGCGGCTGGCCGACCCTGCGTGGCACCGTCCTCATCGACGGGAACGGGCCCTGGCCCGACGACGCACCCGCCGTCGCCCGGCTCCGGGAGACCGGGGCCGTGCTGCTCGGCAAGACCACGACGCCGGAGTTGGGGTGGAAGGGTGTCACCGACTCCCCTCGCCACGGCGCCACCGGCCGGACCCACGACCTTCTGCTCACACCGACCCTGCCGATCACCGCGTTCGCCAAGGGCCGGGACACGCCGGAGGACCGGCCTTCGGCGGACTGGACCGGCTGGACGCCGTACACCTACCCCTTCAACATGAGCCAGCAGCCCGCCGCCAGCGTGCCCTGCGGCTTCACCTCCGCCGGCCTCCCCGTCGGCCTGCAGATCGTCGGTCCCCGGCACGCCGACGCGCTCGTGCTGCGTGCGGCCCGCGCGTACGAGCGCGCCACGGACTGGACGTCGGCGGCGCCGCGGCGCCGGCCGACCCGGTGAACGCCAGGACCGTCAGGGTGCGCGACGGGGTCCCGGCCACCACGACGTCCGGTTCGCCGCGGCGGAAGTGCATCCGGTCATGAACGCCTCCGGTGCGGAGATGTGAGCAACGGAAGCTGTGGCGCCGACCGGAGCGCCACAGGTCCTCGCGGCGTCGCGTTCGGCAGGCGTGAAGCTCATCACATACACTCTGTCCAGCGGTTTCGCGGCGGGTCGGATCGCACCGGCCACCCGTCTGCCTCAGCGGAGCAGCAGGCGGCCGGCTACGAGATCGGCGCGACCGCGGCCCTCGTCGAACCCTGCGGCGCAGGGCAACGAAACCAAAGAAGAAAAGATCATGCGAATTCTCGCGACCGTCATAGTCGGTGCCGCGTTCGGCCTCGCCGCCTGCGGTTCGTCCGCCGGCAGTGAGCCCTCGGGAGACCTCAATATCGGAATGTCCGTATCGACGCTGGACAACCCCTACTTCGTCCAGTTCCGCGACGGTGCGGAGGCGGCTGCGCAGAACTTCGGGGTCAAGCTGACCGTCACTGACGCGAACAACGACGCCACCAAGCAGGCGAACCAGGTCCAGAGCTTCACCGGCCAGAAGATGAAGGCGATCATCATCAACCCGGTCCGCTCCGAGACGCTCGGACCGCCGGTCAAGGCCGCTGCCCAGCTCAACATCCCCGTGATCGCGGCCGACCGCTCAATCAACGGCGCCGAGGTGGCTCAGACCCTGACCTCCGACAACGTGACCGGAGGCAAGCTGGGCGCCCAGGAGCTGGCCAAGCAGCTCGGCGGGAAGGGCGAGGTGGTCGTACTCGAGGGAACGGCCGGCACCTCCGCCGCCCGCGACCGCAGCCGGGGCTTCTACGAAGGCATCGCCGCGTACCCGGACATCAAGGTCGTCGCCGAGCAGCGGGCCGACTTCCACAGGGCCAAGGGCATGCAGGCCATGACGCAGCTGATCCAGCGTCATCCCGACATCACAGGGGTGTTCGCGGAGAACGACGAGATGGCGCTGGGCGCGGTCCAGGCCCTGGGGCCGAAGGCGCGGCAGGTCAAGGTGGTGGGCTTCGACGGCACGCCGGAAGGCATCAAGGCGGTGCAGGCGGGCACGCTGGCCGCCACGGTCGCCCAGCAGCCGCGGCTGCTCGGCTGGCAGGCGGTGGACGGCGCCATCAAGGCGGCGAGGGGGCAGATCATCGCGAAATCTGTGGCAATTCCGGTCAAAGTCGCGACCAAGGAGAACGCCCGGGAGTTCTGGACTTTCTAAAAATTTCCGGCGCGCACGGCGGGCCGGCCCGATCCGGTTGCCGTCGGCGGGCGCCGGAAAACGTTGTCTATACTCCAGGCTCATGGCCAGCAGAGGCGAGCACCGCCCGAACACGATCCGGGACGTCGCGGCACGGGCGGGCGTGTCCGTCTCCACGGTGTCCAGGGTGATGGCGGGGGACTACCCGGTGGCGCAGGCCACCAGACAGCGGGTGCAGCGGGCGATCAAGGAGCTCAACTACGTCGCCAACACCCACGCCCGCGCGCTGGTGGCGGGCAGCACCCAGACGGTGGCGTTCATCGTCAACGACGTGCGCGGGCCCGCCTTCGCCGCCGCCGTGCACGGGGCCG
>NZ_JBEFAK010000034.1:0-116677 GCF_040137845.1 Nonomuraea sp. B19D2
ATCCAGATGCGGAAAGACCGCTTCGAACTTCGCCGCCAGCATCGTCACCGTCTCTGCCGCCACGCCCATACCACAGCAACGATCGACAGCCCCGAAAGCTACGGGTTATTCCCCTGCAAGCCCTTAGAACTCCTAACAGAATGATCTTGGGATGGTATTGATCGTCTGTCCCGCAGGGGCCCCGCTCGGGTCGGTGTCACTAGCCGCAAGGTAACTCTGTGTGATGAGACTTGCTGCTGGAAGGGTGGCTGTCACGGGCCACCGTCTGGTTCGATGCTGTCTCGCCGTGACGTGGCCAGGTAGTAGAGGCCGATGCCCAGTCCGGTGGTCAGCAGGACGAGCCCGAGGGCGATCATGGCGATGATGGTGGGCCATTGGAGATGCTGCGGCAGGTGCAGGGCCAGGAACCACGATCGGGTGACCTGTCCGGTGGTCAGCATGAGTGCGGGCACGATGCCCTGAGCCACCAGGGGCACCCAGCACAGGGTCAGGCTCGCGATGACGTACGCGCGTCGGCCCGTCGGGGCCAGGTCGAGGCCGAGCTTGTCCAGGCGCAGGTCGGGCTTGGGCAGGTGTGGCCGTCCCAGATCCAGGGCTGGGGCCGGTCGCCTCTGCTTGGGTGAGATGCCAGTGCGCAGGTGCAAGAGCAACTCGGGCGCGCTCGATTCGAGTCTGGTTGCGGCGAGGCGCCCCAGCAGCCAAGCCAGCGTGGCGCCGCCGACCAGGCCCATGACCGGTCCCGCCCAGACCGGCCCCAGCCGGACCGCGACATAGGCGGGGGCGGCGGTCGCCGCGGTGAGGATCAGCACCAGCAGTACCTGGGCGAAGTCGGTGCCGTTCTCCAGCAGGTTGCCGCCTCTGCGGTGCGGGTCGGTCATGGGCACCGGCCGTAGCACCGACACCAGCACGGTCACGCCCGCGCCGCCGCCCAGCAGCGCGGGCACGAGCGCCGCCAACCAGGGCCACAGGCCGAACTCGCCGGTGAAGACGACCATGGCGGCGGTCAAGACGAGCGTCGGCGGCGCGGTGACCAGCAGCCAGGCGAGCTGACGGCCGCGCACGTCGTAGCGCGCGGCGCCGGGGACCATCATCTTGCCCCACAGCTCGGTGCCGTCCTCGCCGTAGAGGTTAGCGGAGATGGCCGCGACCCACAGGGCGAAGACCGCTCCGGTCCAGGGCAGGAAGATCGGCGCGTTGATGGCCAGCGGCAGCAGGCAGAACGCTAGTGCGTAACACAGGGCGAAGACCAGGTAGTGAAAGCGCAGCAGGTCCCGAGACCAGGTGCGTAGCTCCCGGGCGGCGACTGCCGTCATCGGGCCCGTGGCCCACCCGCCGGAGGCCACCCGGATCGGGCGCCCGCTTGCGCGCCGGGTGGTCAGCCGCCGCTTGAGCACGGCGGCCCAGCCGTACCAGCACACCACGCCGAGCGCGGCCAGCCCCGCCAGGGCGGCGGCCACCGTCGGCCACTGTCCCTGCCCGGCCGCCCGCACGGCCACCAGACCCCAGCCGGAGGGCAGCGCCACAACCCAGGCGGAGAACGGGTCGGGGAACCCGGTGCGCAGGGCGGTCTGCACCAGGGGCGAGAGCACCCAGCTCGAATGCAGCCCGGCCAAGAGGGCGGCGCTGACGAGCGCGGCCAGCGCCGCGCCCGCCTTGGACCGCATGACCTGGCCCAGCACCGCGGTGACCAGTCGGGAGGCGAGCACGCAGAGCACCAGCTGCAGGACGACGGCGAGCACGCCGACCGCTGTGGCCGCCGCGCCGAGCCCGGCCTTGACGGCTACCACCACGAGCGCGGAGAAGGCCACGAACGTGACCAAGGGTGCGACACCGACGAACGCGGCCCCCGCCAGCCCGGCCGCCAAGCGGCGCGGTGTGAACGACATCAACGAGAAATGCTCGGGACGCAGCGTCTCATCGCCGCCGCCGAACAGCGCCGGGCCCAGCAGCCAGCCCGCCGTCCACAGCGCGAACCCCACCCCCAGCAGGTCGAACGGCAGCGACGCGAGCGGATGATCGCGCCCCGCGAGCACGATCAGACCCCCCGCGAGGGCCAACCCGGTCAGCGCGCCGGTGACCATCTGGGCGGCGCGCCGGCCGGTCATGGAGTGCCGCAGCACGGCCAGCTTCATCTGGATCAGGAGGACAGCCACGCCAGCTCACCCACCTCGGGGATCTGGCCGCCGACCAGACTCACGAACCGCTCTTCAAGGCTCCGGCCCGCCCGCACGGCTCCCAGCGAGCCCGAGGCCACGACCTGGCCGGAGGCGATCACCGCCACGTGGTCGCACAACTGCTCGACCACGGCCATCACGTGGCTGGAGAACACCACCGAACCGCCGCCGCGTACGAACCGCTGCAAGATCACTTTGATGGTGGCGGCCGAGACGGGGTCGACGGCCTCCAGCGGCTCGTCCAGCACCAGCAGCCGCGGCGCGTGCAGCAGTGCCGTGGCCAGACCGATCTTCTTGCGCATGCCGGTCGAATATTCCATCACCAAGGTGCGCTCGGCCCTGTCCAGCTCCAAGACCTCCAGCAGTTCGCCCGCCCGCCGCTCGACCTTTTTGAGGTCCATGCCACGCAGCAGACCGGTGAAGCGCAAGAGCTCGCGGCCGGTCAGCCGCTCGGGCATGGACAGCCCGTCGGGCAGCACGCCAATCAGTTTCTTGGCCCGCGCAGGGTCGGCCCACACGTCGAGGCCGAAGATCTCGGCCCGTCCGCCGTCGGGACGCAGCAGCCCCACTGCCATCGACAACGACGTCGTCTTGCCGGCCCCGTTGGGGCCGACAAGGCCGAAGAAGGATCCGCGCGGCACCTCCAGATCGATGTGGTCGACCACCAGTTTGCGGCCGAAGGTCTTGGTCAGAGCGGCGAGCCGAAGCGCCGCTCCTGTGCTTGATGGCCTCACAGCGCCCTCCTGTAACTGTACGGCACGTGCCGTACAGTTTATGGAGCATGGAGCAGGATGGTCAGGCTGTCAACACGGCACGTGCCGTCCATTAGGGTGGTGAGATGACCAACAAGCGCGACAGCCGTGCCACCGACCGAACCGAGGCCATCATGCGGACCACGCTGGAGCTGGGAGAGGAGATCGGCTACGGCAAGCTCAGCATCGAAGCGGTCGCGGCCCGCGCCGGCGTCGGCAAGCACACGATCTACCGCCGCTGGTCGTCCAAGGGCGCCCTGTTCCTCGACTCGCTCCTGTCGCTGAACAAGTCCGATCTGGACTACCCCGACACCGGCGACGTCATCGCCGACCTGCGCCAGCAGATCCACGCGGCCATCGACCTGCTGGACCAGCCACCCGTAGGCCCCCTGTATCGAGCCCTGATCGGCGAAGCCCTGCTCACCCCCCAGGTCGCCGCGGCGCTCAACGACCACTTCATCACCCCGCAGGCGGAAAAGACCCTCGCCCGACTGAAGGCGGCCCGCGACCAAGGGCAACTGTCGCCCGGCTTCGACCTGGACCTGGCGATGGACATCTTGTCAGGCCCGCTGTACTTCCGGGCCCTGATCACCCAGAAGCCGCTGACGCACGAATACGTCGACCGCGTGATCGAGGCCCTCTTCACCGGGATGGGATCCAGGCCTTGATACGGAGTGCAAGCCCGAAGTTCCAGGGCCGACTCAGGTCACCGTTACCACTGGTAAGGCGCGTCTGTGTAATGGCGGTGAGGGTGAGCGATTCGCAGAAATGTCCCGTTTCAGCGGACTTGAGACGTAACACTCAGTTACTGTGCGGCCAGCCAGAAGGAGACAAAGTCTGACCACTCGTGTTCAATGACTGTCACAAATAGTTACTTTGCGGCTGGTGACACGGACCCGAGTGGGGAGCTCCGTAGATTGATCATCGGTGTTTGGCGCAGGCTCGGTCACGGCTTCCCGACGCGTGACGGCCGGTTTAGACGTGGGTGAGTGCTCGGGTGGAGGCTTGGAGGATGTCGCCCAGAGCGGTGCGGGCTTGGGTGAGGTCGGCTATGCGGGAGTCCAGCTCGGCGTACTGGGTTCTGAGGTGGTCGAGAACGCAGGCCTGGAGTTGGGTCCCGTCGCCGACGAAGCAGGGCATGAGCTCGCGGATGACCTTGGTAGGGAGCCCGGCGGCGAGCAGGGTGCGGATGCGGGCGACGGTGGCGAGGGCCTCGGGATCGTAATGGCGGTGGCCGCCTTCGCTGCGGTGGGAGGTGAGCAGTCCCTGGGTTTCGTAGTAGCGGAGGAGACGGACGGCCACGCCCGTTTCGCGGGACAGCTCTCCGATCTTCATGTGACCCACCTCATAGCACAACGGCTTGAATCTAACACTGGTGTCACATCCTAGCGTTGATCACATGACGACGACTTCGACTGCACCAGCGCCCGTTTCGCTCTACGGATTCCTGACCCCCAAGCCCGGACACGCCGACGAGTTCAGGAAGCTCCTGATGGACCTCGTCGAGCCGTCTCGAGGGCACGAGGGCAACCTTCAGTACCATCTCCACGAGCAGGAGGACGGCCGATTCTTCCTTTACGAGGTCTGGCGTTCGCAGGAGGACCTCGACCGGCACAACGCGACCCCACTGCTGCGCGCCTTCATGGACGAACTGCCTGAGCACATCGAAGGAGCGCCCGAGGCCTACTTCGGCGCTATGAGGAGTCCCTATCCGGCCATCGTGGTCTGACCGGGCTCGCAGCAGACTCGAAGAGTTCCTGACGGAGTCAGAGTTTGGCCAGTCGGCGCCAGCAGATGATGCCGCAAGCCAGGCTGAGGAAGGCCTCGTGGATGTCGTCGCGGATCTCCCAGCGGATGCGCAGCCGGCGGAACCAGTGCAACAGCGCGAAGCTTTGCTCGACCACCCACCGATGCACGCCCAGTCCCGAACCGTGCTCGACACCACGCCGTGCGATGACCGGAGTGATCCCGGCAGCTCGGACCTACTTGCGGTACTTGTCGTGGTCGTAGCCGCGGTCGGCGTAGATCGCATCCGGTCGTCGGCGTGGGTCGTCCTCGCCGGCCACGTACCGGCGGGATGGCCTCGATCAGAGGCATGAGCTGGGTGACGTCGTTACGGTTCCCGCCGGTCAGCGACACCGCCAGCGGAATGCCGTGCCCTTCGGTGATCAGATGGTGCTTGGAGCCTGTTCGGGCACGGTCGACCGGGCTCGGACCAGTTTTGGGCCGCCTTTGAGGACGCGTATGTGCGAGCCGTCGATCACCGCCTTGGACCAGTCCAGCGCGCCGACGGCATACAGTTCGGCCAGCAATGACTCGTGCAGACGCTGCCACACTCCAGCCTGGCGCCAGTCCCGTAGGCGCCGCCAGCAGGTCATGCCGGAGCCGAAGCCCAACTCCTGGGGCAAGAACTCCCACGCGATGCCGGTGTAGAGCACGAACAGGATGCCCGACAGGACTCTCCGGTCGTCCAGACGCTTGCGGCCGGGATGATCGGCGCGGCGTGGCACGACCGGCAACAACGGCTCGATCCGCGCCCACAACTCGTCGGGCACGATCCACGGTGGCTGCTCGCCCTTCCTCACGCGGCGATCAACGCGAAGGTGATCACCCTTATTCCTAGATCATTTTGTTCGGAGTTCTTAGTGGGGAGCAGCTACCCAGCGTGACGCTCGCGAGTGTTGAATCAGGATCGGTCGCGATCTCGTAACCCGCTGCGCAAGGGAACGGCCGTTCTGTCATGGTCTGGATCGCCAAGATCTGGATCATGAAGAGCGGCCGTGGGAGTCAATTGTGCTGCACGAGCTCACCGGCGGGGAAGCCCGTCTGCTGTACCTGCCCCGCACCTGGCGGGGCTGGATCTCATCCAGGTGAAGGACCTGGGCGGCAGCCTGAGGATCGCGGCCCGTACCGGGTCCGGGCCGGTGGCCTGTCACGAGTGCGGGACGCCTGCGGGACGGGTGCATGACCGGTATCGACGTGGCGACGTTCGCCGAGCAGATACCTGGGCTGACCACCAGGCAACAGCGCCGCACGACCAGACTACGGAAATTGCTGGACCGGGTCGCGCTCGCGCTGGCCGGCCGCGCGGGCGCGCGGCTGGCCTCCGCACTGGGCACGATCGTCTCCCGCTGCACGTTGATCCGCCTGATCAGAGCGATGCCCGATCCTGAGATCGGCCGGGTCGCGGTGCTCGGAATTGACGACTGGGCCAAGCGGCGTGGCCAGTCATCGCCACCGTCCACGCCTACCTGGCTCCCTTCAAAGGCAAGGCGGCACCACCCGCCATCCCAGCCCCGCCGAAAGCCCGGCACATCACCAGCTGGATCCGCCGCCGCCCCGACAATCTCGACACCGACGACGAGGTCAAGCTCAAAGAGATCCGCGCCGCCTGCCCGCACCTGGACGCCCTCCGCAGTCACGTCGAAGAGTTCGCCAAAATCCTCACCGGGCGACACGGCACCCGTCTCGACGCATGGATCGCCGCCGTCCGCGCCGAGGATCTACCCCACCCGCACACCTTCGCCAATGGCCTGGAACGCGACCACGATGCTGTCCTGGCCGGGCTCACCTTGCCCTACTCATCCGGTGCTGTCGAGGGCAAGGTATGCAAGATCAAGTTTCTGAAGAGGCTCATGTTCGGGAGAGCGAACTACGATCTCCTCCGCAAGATGGCACTGCTGAACTGAGCCAGAGATCACTGATCGTGAGTACTCCCCACTAAGTGCGCCAGACCCCGGTAAATGGCACGTTATTGCGAATATGAGGTAACGATCGCCGGGTTCAGGAGGCTTGGACCGTGAGATCGGCCTTTCGCGTCCTGCCCGGCCTCCGCCAGGCGTTCGGCGAGATCTGGGGTCGGTGCAACGTCTCCGACAAGGTCAAGGACGACAAAGATCTTCCGCAATCGGGAGGTCGGCGTGCTGCGCCTGCACGCAGACCGGATGTGGCTCCAGTCCGCAGGCGGCTGCCGCCTCACGGTCTTCAGTCCCGTCGACGACGAGACCACCGAGAAATGGAGCGTCTGCATGCCCTCGCGGCCTGACCCGTGTCGAACGGCTCGGGCGGCCGTGATCACGCCGAGATGAACGGCTCCGTCAGGTGCGGTGTCGCCAGATGCAGCGTGGTGGCGGTTTCGCGGCCGAGCATGCGCTCCCTTGAGTGCCTGGCCGCCTCAGGGTCGATCTCGTGCGAGTAGGCGAGCTCGGGGTGGAGTAGCTGGAGCGCGTGCACCAGGAGGTCGCCGGTGACGAGCGCCAGCTCGCGCCCGTGGGCGACCAGCACGCTCTGGTGCCCGGGCGTGTGACCGGGCGTGGCGACCGTGCGCCCGGCGCGCAGCGGCGTGTCTCCGTCGAGGAGCCGGAGCCGACCGGCCGCCGCGAGCGGGTCGGTGAGGGTCTCGCGAAGCTGCGGGTTGAGCGCGTCGAGGGCGTCGAACTCGGCCCGCTGGAGCAGGTATTCGGCGTTGGGGAAGTAGGGGCGGCGGCCGCTGGTCGCGCTGCCGGGCGCAGGGGCGCCGCCCACCGCGCTGCTGGTCGAAGCGTTGCCGTCCACCGCGCCGCCCGCTGATGGGACGGCCGCCTCGGTCACGACCGCCCAACCGACGTGGTCGGTGTGCAGATGCGTGAGCACCACGGTGTCGACCTCGGCCGGGTCGATGCCCGCGGCGGCGAGCGACTCGGGGAGCGCACCGGGCACGGGCGCCCACGAGACGGCCGGGCCGTCCGCCGGACCGATCCCGGCGTCCACGATGGTGAGGCCCTTGTCGCTGCGGATCGCGTACGCGCGGAACTGGAGCCGCCAGCGGCCCTCGGCGTCGACCGCGCCCGGGTCGTAGCGGTCGGCCTCGGCCCACTGAGCGGCCGTGGCCTCGGGGAAGGCCTCGGCGCGCGGGGAGAAGAACGGGCCCTCGCCATCGGCGAGGGCGATGATCTCGGTCGAGCCGATCCGGAGGCGGGGAACGCTGAGGGACATGGCCGCGATCCTGCCATGCTTTGCAGGGGGGTGGTGACTCACCCCACTACCGGCTCCTGAACGTGCTGTGCTCGCGGGCCCCCGGTCTGTGTGAGCACGACGATGAGTTCAAGCATGCCGGCCCGCACCATGGCCGACATCATCCTCGACGTCCGCATCAATGACGGTTCGCACGGCGAGATCGGGATCAACACCCTGCTGGCGGGCCCGAACGGCGTGTCCGTCGTGCTGGCCGGCGGCGACGACACGGCGTGCGAAGAGTTCGGCGCGCTGCTGCCCCAGGGGCCTCATCCGGTAGCCGGCTCGCCGTCGCGCGCCAGCCGCAGGGCGCCGGCGTGCGCGGCGGCGAGCGTGACGCGCACAGCCTGATCTGCGGTCGCCTCGTCGACCGGATCGGCGGTGATGAGCAGGCGCAGGTAGATCGGCGCGGCCAGGGTCTTCAACAGCTCGGCGGGATCGGTGTCCCTGGGCAGTTCGCCGCGTTCGATGGCCCGCGTCACCACCGGTTCGGCTCTGGCGAGCCGGTCGTCGAACACGTGACGCCGGGCGGCGGCGATCTCCGGAAGGTGGGCTGCCCCGGTGAACATGGCGGCGAGGATGGCCTGCCCGGTCGGACTGGTGAACGCTTGGACGAGCGAGCGTGCCAGCGCTCGCAGGTCGGTCGCGATCGCTCCGGTGTCAGGGACGGGGATGTCTATCGCCATGTGCTCGGCGAGGGCGTCGGTGAGCAGGCTCTCGCGATCTTTCCACCGCCGGTACACCGTGGTCTTGTGGACTCCGGCGCGCTGGGCGACGTTCTCGACGGTCAACGCGGCGTAGCCCTTGTCCACGAGCTCGGCGAGCGTGGCGGCGTGGACGGCGGCGCGTACTTTGGCGCCGCGGCCGACCGGCCTGGCCGTGGAATGATCGGACTGCATTGCAACTCCAAGTTGCGATATTCGCGAGGTGCGTGACAAGATGAATGTATCGCAACTCAAAGTTGCGATACATTCGCTTGCGTTCCATTGAGGTGGCACTTTATGCGCGGCTCTCCCCGCTGGACCCTCCGTACCATCCCTGAACTGACCGGGCGCGTCGTTGTGGTGACCGGGGCCAACAGCGGCATTGGCTACGTCACCGCCCGCGAACTGGCCCGCCGTGGTGCACACGTCGTGCTGGCCTGCCGCGATCTCGAACGCGGCCAGGCTGCGCTCATCCGCATGCGGGGCGAGGTACCCGGCGCTCACCTGGAACTCCGCCGGGTGGACCTGAGCAGTCTGACCTCCATCCGGGAGTTCGCCGCCGGGTGGGACCGCGGCCGGCTTGACCTGCTGGTCAACAACGCCGGGGTGGCGATGGTGCCCCACGCCCTGACCGCCGACGGGTTCGAGTCGCAGTTCGGCATCAACCATCTGGGGACCTTCGCGCTGACCGGCCTGCTTCTGCCGCACCTGCTCGCCGCGCCCGATCCGCGGGTGGTCACCGTCAGCAGTGAGGGGCAGCGCTTCGCCCGCTTTGACCTGGGCAACCTCAACGCCGAGCGCAGCTACCGGACCGCATTCGCCTACGTGCAGTCCAAGCGGGCCAACCTCTATTTCGCCATGGAGCTGCAGCGCCGGGCGGACGCCGCCGGACTGAAGCTGCGCAGCATGGTCGTCGCGCCGGGGCTCACCCGTACCAACGTGCTCACCGGGGGCGCCAACAGCGGCAGAGGACGGCTGTATGCGGCCCTCACCCGCCTGCTGGTGCGCGTGGCCTTCCGGCCCGCCCCGGAAGGCGCGAAGACCTCCCTGTACGCAGCGACCATGCCGGATCTGCCCGGGGGCAGCTACATCGTTCCGGACGGGCTGTTGCAGTTGCGTGGTGAGCCAACTCGTCGTACTCGTGAGCGCGCTATCCGCGACACCGACACGGCCGCTCGCCTGTGGCAGGTGTCCGAACGGCTTACCGGCGTCACCTATGCCCTATCCGCCGCCATAGCGACACGCCTGCCGTAGCGTTCATCGCTTATGAGTACGTCTACAGGACGTCCTCGTCCCACGCCGGTTCGTCGGGCTCGGGACTGTACGGTCGAAAGAGATAGAGCCGATCACTGGTCAGACCCTCGGGCTCCCCGAAGCAGCGCAGGAATGATTTTTTCGTTGAGGTAGGAAGACCCGATCAGCTGGCCGCGGTAGGTGAACAGGTGCTGGCGGCGCCGCCGGGTCTTGCGGTCCTCGATGTCAGGCTGGGGTGGGCGGAGGAGCTTCCATACCTCGATGAGCTAGGCAGTAGGCGGGCTCGAAGTCGCCAATCTCCAGGTGGACGAGTTCCTCACGGCGCAGCGCGCCGTCGTAGGCCAGGGCGAGCATGAGCCGGTTGCGTAGCGGCTCGGCGCCGGTGGCTTGGAGGACCTTCTGCCAATCCCACTCATTGGGGATCCACGGCGCCTTCTCCACCCGGCGCACCAGTCCTTGCCGGGGGCGACGACCCCGCCGTCCGGACAGCAAAACGCTCGGCTGGGACACCCCGGCCGAGCGCCTCGCCACGCTGCTCACCGCAAGCACCTAGATGTACACCTAGACCCTGGGTCTACGCGTGCGTTCTGGTACCAAGCTCAGCGATGGCGGTACCACCCCATCGAGGCTGCCTGGTCGTTGATCTGCTGGGCGTTCTTCCTCAAGAAGCCGGGGCTCGTCTCAGGCTGCTCCGCCGCCGGGTCAAGGCAGCCGCGGTGGTGAAGGCCAGGGCCGCGCACCCGAGTTGGGCGAGGGCCGTGGAGGTGGGCACCGACGGCAGGTCCCCGAGGTCGCCGAGGGCCGCCGCAGGCACGAACAGCAGCAGCGCCGCCCGCCGCCCCACGGCCGACCGGCACGCGTACCCGGCCGCCAGCCCGACCACGACGAGCCAGGGCACGGGTTTCCAGGTCACGATGTCGTGGTGGGCGATCACGTCCACCCAGCGCACGATGGCTTTGCTGGCGGTCAGCCCGGTCACGGCGAGCGGCCCCCACAGCAGGAATGCGCGCCGGGGAATGACTGTGATCGCGCGATACGCCGCGGGTGTGAAGGCGATGGCGACGGTCGCGAGCTGGGCCAGCAGGACCGGGCCATGGTTGGGGAACAGCAGCGTGTCCAAATCCAGCAGGCGGGGGTGGTCGGCCTGATACAGCATGAATGCGACCAGCGCGAGCACGGCGATCCATCGTCGGGCGAGCACCACGGCCAGCACCGGCAGGGCCGCGATGACGATCGGCTCGGCCAGGTACAGGATCCAGATCGGCCGCTCCATAGCGGCGGCCCCAGCGTTCCCCACGGCTTCGGCAGCCTGGAGCAGACCGGTCGCCAGCGCACCTGTCAGCATCAGGAACGGCCACAGCGCCACGGCGAGCGCCAGCCCGGCGCGCCAGGCCGGCGCGGAGACTGGGCCGAAGGCTCGCCGCCCGTGGACGCGCAGCGCGCCCCACAGTAAGTCTGCCGCGTCGGCCAGATGGGGACGAGTCTGGCCGGGCCGCGCCCCGGCGAGGAGCACGCCGATCATTTCTTCCTCATGCCGCGCCCGGTGGTCTCGCGGGTAGGTGGCCAGGAGACGGCGGTAGCGGGCTTCGAGCGGGCTCATGCCGTTCCTCCCGAGCCGATCGCGCGCAGGCGTGCGGTGGCCGCCTTGGCGTGCCTACGCATCCGCTCGGCCTCCGCCGCCAGCCTCGCGGCGCCGCCGCCGGTCAGCCGGTAGTAGCGGCGCACCCGGCCGTCGACGATCTCTTCCCGGTCCTCGGCGATCAGGCCCTCGTCCTGAAGGCGGTCGAAAGCGGCGTACAGGGTGCCGGCGCGCAGGCGAACCTGGCCGTCCGAGATGCGCTCCACGTCGGTGATGATGCCGTATCCGTGTTGTGGACCGGCAGCTAGCGCGGTCAGGATCAGGAAGGTCGGCTCCTGCATCTGTCTCATGTGATCAATATATACCGATCATTTACCTATAGGGCGGACGGCCGTCACAACCGATCAGGAGTCAAGATGACTCGCATGACGACGCTCCCCGCGAGAGGCATGGCCGGGCTGCTGACCGTACTGGCGCTGACGGTGAGCGGGTGCGGCGGCGCACCACCGCCCAAGCGTCTCGCTATGCTTCTCACCGCCAATAGTTGATCACTGTGTTGCGACGACCCCTGGAATTCGCCACGGTCTTCAGGGGGGCGCAGAACCGGGCGGTGCCGACCCGGAGCGGCGGACACGGAGGAAACACGCACCGCCCCAGGCCCCGGCCCACCCGCGGCCCCTCTGCGTCAACGCCCGGCGCCGGGCTGCATGGCCGGTGAGGGGTAGACGGTGAACACCCGCTGGCCGTCAAGCCACGCGCTGAGCCGCCGTGCTTCGGCCGCCAACGCCTCGCGGGCCTGCGGGGAGACATCGTCATCAAGCAGGCGCAGCTCGACCACACCGCCGGGATCCTGCACCCACGCGCCGACGACGCGTCCGTCGACCCAGGCGGTAGTCCCGGCGTTGCCCGCACTGTCGAATAACTGGGGTGCGTGCGCACCGAGGTAGAAGGCGCATGCCTTCCAGCCCATCACGGTCGGATCGAGCAACGGCAGGAGCGCGACCCACGGCTCGGCGGCGACGACCGGGGCGAGATCGTCCTCGCGCAGCCACCCGACCGAGCCGTCCTCCAGGGACACCCGCTGCGCGCCGATGTCCTCCAGCGCGGTGCGAACCGCGGACTTGGTGCCGCCGAGCCACCAAGCGAGGTCGTCGACGGTGCCGGGACCGTACGACCACAGCCACCGGGACACCAACTCGGCATAGCCCTGCCGCGCCGCAAGCGCCTCGGGCACCTCGTCCCCCCACCACGCCTGTGTCGTCGTCCATGTCGGGCGACTCGTGTACCAGGCTCCAGCGTTGGCCGCGCGCGCCACCGCGCCGTCCAGGCTCAGCTGGGTGAGCACTCGCGGAGCGATCGCGATCCGTCCTCCCCAGGACTTGTCCGGAGCCTGCTCGATGACACCGGCGGCCTCGGGCACTTCCTCGCGTACCCGCTTCGACGACCGCGGCACGCCGTCGGCCAGGTGCGCCAGCACCGCCTCCTCCGCAGTCGCGAGCCATGCGGCTCCCTGCCCCTCAGCGGCCGGCCCCCAGCGTTGGAGGTCCCTGACCAGTCGTTTGCGATGGGCCGCGGCCACCCGGGCCGAGGCACTTCCCCACACCGCCGGCACAAGATCACGGGGGAACACGAACAGGGTCTCGCGCATCGACTGCTGTCGAATGAGGCAGCGTGTGTCGTAGAGCGCCCGTTCGACGTCGTCGATGTCGAGCGCGTCCACCCGTGCCCAGCAGGACAGGTGCACGCTCGGCGGGTCGGTGGCGTGTAGACACACCACCGCACGGGCGGCCTCCTCGGGAGAGGCCGCCTTGGCCGTGGGTGCGAGAGCGTGCCGCACGCCCAACCGGGCGCGGCGCTCCTCATCGGTCACCAAGCGCATGGGGCCATCCTGGCGCAGAGGGCCGACAGATCGAGGCGCACGCGGCCTCTACGGGCTGGCCCAGGTTGGTGCGAGTGACGCCCCTGGCGATGAGCGCGTCCGTGGGAGCTGTACGGAGCGAGGTCCCGTTGTTTCGTTTCAGGGGCTTGACGAGTGACCGCTGAGCCAAACGCAACGGCGTTGGGGTTTTGACCTTATGTGGGCTGCCCCCAACCTGCCTCACATGCCTTCAGGCTTTCAAGAAGCGTTGCGGTACAGGTCCCGCCTCTCGGGCAACGGCTCGAGGCCGGCCGACCGGTAGGTGGCGACGGCGCCGACGTTGGAGCTCGGCGTGCAAACGTCCACGCTGGACGAACCAAGCTCCTGGAGTGCGCGCGCTGCGGCGAACGTGATCGCTTTGCCGTAACCGCGACGGCGGTGTGCCCGGTGCACGCCCATCGGCTCGATCAGCCCGGGCTTGCCTTCACCCGCCGACCACACCGTCACGGCCGCCACCGCCTCGCCCTGCTCATTACGAGCAACCAGGCACCGCGCGTCGACGTACGGTGCGCCTGCCGCCATCGCGTGCCAGTGCTCGTCGGTGAACGTCGACCCGTCGAACGACGCCCGCAGGATCGCGGCGCACTCGTGCGCCTGTTCCGGCCCGATCACCTCGACGTGAACGCCGGGATCCGGCACAGGCGCACCGAGGTCACGCCGAAGTGGTGTCCACGACTCGCCGCTCTCCCAGCCGTCCTTGAACAACAGGCCCTGAACCAGCGCACCCACCGGCGCCTCGACGTACACCTTGCCCTCGGGCAGCACACCACGCTCAGGCGCCGTCACGTCCTTGACCATCTGCTGCGCCAACTCCTCCTCCCGAAACGCCTGCGGCGCGAACGCCAACCGCAGCAACTCCGGACCATCCAGCAGCCCGACCGCCAGAACCTCCCCAGCCCGACTCCAGGTCCGCGTAGCCTCCGCCGTCCGCTCCGCGCCGAACCGCCAAAACCACCCCATATCCCCAGGATGCAACTGCAGGGGCCCTGCGTCGTACTGCCACTCCGCCAACACCCGCACCACGTCACCGAGCCCGTCGACGCCCGGCCTGCCCATCATGATCGCCATCCCTCGATCACACACCATCCCTCCGCCCCTCCGCACCGGATTTTCCCGCCGGCTGTCAGTGAGCTCTTCTCATCCAGAGCAACGGCCGTGTTCGACGAGTTGGCGGACGAGAATGGCCTGCCCGCCAGCACCTCGTCCATTCCCCCTCGACCAGACCGGACGGGAAGACGAACAGGCCGCTGCGCGGAGGCATGTGAAGATGCCTGCATGAGACGAACGATCACCGGCGGCCCGGTCTTGCGCTGGGCAGCGGTGCTCCTGGCCGGCGCACTCCTCCTCGCGGGGGCTCGTCTGGCTCATGCCCGGCGAGGACGATCGGTTCGCTGACTCGGCTCCCCAGATGGAGGCCGTCGCCCGCACGTTGGGGAAGGACGAGGTGCTCAAGCGCCAGACAATCGGTGTCCTCACGTTCGATGCGGTCTACTGGGACGGCGACACGGTCGTCTTCTCCCTCAGTGACAGCCACCGCGCGTACATATGGAGCCCTGACAGGAGGCCGGGCGACACATTGCCCCTGTGGGGCCCGTGGTACACATTCTGGAGCGACCCCCACTGAGCGCTTTCGTCCTGAGTAGCGGCCCTCCTCGATGAACTGCAAGATGAGGATGGCCTGCACGATCGGAGTGGCGCGGTGCGGGCAGCAGCGAACGGACACCGCTGATCGCGCTGAGGCATGGTGCGGGGTGTCCGGTCCAGCCGCGCCGCCGTACGGCGATGATGCTCATCACCGGCGAGGCAGGAAAGCGGCGAACACCGCGGACAGCAACACCAGCGCGGCGACACCGATGTTCGTGACGGTCGCGGCGGTCGCGACGGATCCGAATGGAAGACTCAGGGACAGGAACACCGCCCCCAGACCCGCGATCCCGGCGACCTGACCGAGCTGGGTGACCGTCGACATGATTCCGCTCGCGTTTGCCGCGTCCGCCGGCGTGACGTGGCTCAGCGCCGTGTTGAGGGTCGGGCTGAAGGCCAGCCCCATGCCGATGCCGGACACGACGGCGGCGGCTTGATAGAGGAGGCCGGGCGAGCCCAGTTGCGCGGTGATGGCGGCCACCGCGAGGTAGCCCACGGCCGACAGCGCCAGTCCTGCTGGGATCATGCGGTGGTGGAATCGGGCGGGGACACGCCGCCAGTTCGAGCTTGCCGTGCCGAAGCCCACCGAGGACAGCACGAAGGCGAGGCTCGATTGCAGGGGGGACAGGCCGAGGCCGTCGTGCAGGTACAGCGCCATGGTGAACAGGAAGCCGGCGTAGCCGACCATCATCGAGAAGATGGAGGCGGCGGCGAGGCCCAGACCGGGAGCCCGGAGCACGCGGCCGGGGACCAGCGGGGCGGCCGCGCGGCGCTGGGTGGCGACGAAGGCGGCGGCGAGGACGGAACTGGCGGCGAGCATCGCCCAGCCCCAGACGGGCCAGCCGAGTTCGTGGCCGAGCACCAGCGGTGTCACCAGCAGCAGCACGGCGGGCGAGAGCGTCAGCAGGCCGGGAAGATCGAGCCCGGTGGTGGCGTCGGGACAGTCGGCGGGCAGCAGTCGTGTCCCCGCCACCAGCAGCACGAGGCCGATGGGCACGTTCACCAGGAAGATCGGACGCCATCCGGTGCCCGCGATGTCGGCGGTGGTCAAGATCCCGCCGAGGATCTGACCGGCGACCGCCGCGCCGGAGAGCACGGTGGAGTAGACGCTGAAGGCCTTGGCGCGGGCGGCGCCGTCGAGGGTGAGCTGGATCAGGCTGAGCACCTGCGGCACCAGCAGCGCCGCTCCCGCCCCCTGGAAGAGGCGGAACGCGATGAGCTGGGCGGTGGTGGCCGCCAGTCCGCAGGCGAGTGAGGCGGCGGTGAAGAGTATGAGTCCGGCCTGGAACAGGCGCCGATGGCCGAACGTGCGGCCCAGTCGTGCCCCGGTGATGAGCAGCACGGCGTACACGATCGTGTAGCCGGCCACGACGAGTTGCAGCGCGGCACCCGAGCTGTTCAGGTCGGCGCTGATGGCCGGAGCCGCGATGGTCACGATGGTGGCGTCCAAGATCGCCATGAACTGGCCGATGAGGATCACAGCGAGCAGCCCGCCGGTCCTGGCCGGCCTGATCGAAGACGGTGAGGTGGAGGTGGTCATGGACTCCGAGCGTGCGCGGGTCCGGAGTGTCGTGGCAGTGCGTGCCCATCCTGGTAGCGGGACTACCTGGCACCAGGACCGGCACCGGGCCAGGATAGGAGGGTGTCGTCCAAGAGCATCCGGGCGCAGCGCCGCAGCGAGCTGGGGACGTTCCTGCGTAGCCGGCGCGAGCGCATCACCCCCGATGACGTCGGTCTTGCCCCAGGGGTACGGCGGCGTACACCCGGTCTGCGCCGCGAAGAGGTCGCCCTGCTGGCCGGGGTGGGGGTGACCTGGTACACGTGGCTGGAACAAGGCCGGCCGATCAACCCCAGCGTTCACGTGCTCGACGCCATCGCCCGAACCCTCCGCCTCGACCGCGCCGAGCGAGAGCACCTCTACCAGCTCGCCGGTGTGCCCGCGCTACCTCCCGCCGAGGAACGCAGCATGCTCGATCCTCAGGTGCAGCTCATCCTCGACACGCTCGATCCGCTGGCCGCGGCGGTGTACTCCAGCCGCTTCGACCTGCTCGCCTGGAACAGCACGTTCACGGGGCTGTTTCCCGCCTTCGTGGCCGCCGCGCCCGAGTCGCGCAATGTCATCTGGGAGCACTTCACCAGCCCGCCCTGCTGTAATCCGTTCGTCGACCCCATCGCCGAGGTCAGGCCCTTGGTGGCCATGCTGCGGGCCGCCTTCGGCCGTCATCTGGCCGAGCCCGCCTGGACGGGATTCGTCCACCGGTTGTCGGCCGAAAGCCCCGCGTTCGCCCGCATGTGGAGCGCGCACGACGTCGCCGAACCGGGCCCGCATGTCAAGGTGCTCCGCTATGAGGAGGTCGGCGAGATACGGCTGACCACCACCACGCTCACAGTGGTGGGCATGCCCGAGGCCCGATTGGTCGTCTACGCGCCGGCAGGAGAACAGTCACGGCAACGGCTGGCCCATCTGGCCGCTCATCCGTCCAGGCACTGCTCGCTCCCTGACCACGGGCACGCGCGTCCCGGCATCCGGGCAGAAGCAGATCTGGCACCGATCGGTACGTTCCCCACGTCCGATCTCGTCACGGTCGAGCTTCGTGCTCTCCGCTGATCACACTGGACACGACCGTCAGAAAAGGTAACCAACAGGCACGTCAGGTCACCGTTCACCACCCCGCCAGAGCCTGGGCTGACAGGGTGCCGATGACGTGACAACGGTCAGTTGGCCTCGGGAGCGGGCTCCAGAATTGCCGTGAGCCTGCCCAGCGACTGAGTGATCTGCTTTGGGGTGAGGCCGAGCACGGTGCGCTGGTAGCCGTACACCTCGGGGGCAAGGGGGGCGAGCAGGACGTCGACCAGCGCGTCCGGGGCCGGGGTCCCGGCGGCGACCAGGAGGGCGCGTACGTGGGCGCGCCAGAAGCCGTACGCGCCTGTCTCGAAGCGTGAGCGGCCCACCTCGGAGCCGAGCACCAGGTGGGAGTGGTCCTCCAGCAGGCGCACCATGGCGGCGTAGAAGGCGGCCAGCCGCTCGGCGGGCGGCGCCCCGGGACCCAGGGGCGGCTCGCCGCGCAGTAGGCGTTCTTGCAGGTCCCGTTCGTGCTCGTCGAGCAGCGCGACGGCGATCGAGGCCCGGTCGGGGTAGCGGCGGTAGAGGGTGCCCCGGCCCACTCCGGCTCTCTTGGCGATGTCGTCCATGGTCACGTCCTGCGGGGACCGTTCTGCGAACAGCAGCGCGGCCGCCTCGAGGATCCGTGCGCGGTTGCGCGCTGCGTCGGCTCTCTCCATGCGTCCGATTGTATGTGGACACAGTGTCCGGCTATAGTCATCTGGACACCGTGTCCACATAGCTGTGCTGAGGAGAGTTCATGCTGCTGCACCTGGACGCCAGCGCCCGCCGGGCGTCGTTCTCGCGGAAACTGTCGAGCGTGTACGCCGAGACCTGGCGGGCCGCCCACCCCCAGGCCGGCTACGTCTACCGCGACCTGGCCGCGCACCCCGTGCCGCACATCGGCGAGGCATGGACCGAACTGTGCGACTACCTCCTGCAGCGCGAGATCACCGACATCTCGCGCTTTGGGGAGGCGGTCCGCACCCCTGCCCAGCGCCAGGCGTGGGCCGTTGTGGAGCCGCTGCTCGACGAGGTGGTCGCGGCCGAGGTGATCCTGATCGGCACGCCGATGTACAACTACTCGATCCCCTCGTCGCTGAAGGCCTGGCTCGACCAGATCACCTTTCCCAAGATGTCGCTGGCGGGCCGCTCGTTCGTGGTGACCAGCGCACGCGGCGGCGCGTACGGCCCGGGCACGCCGCGCGAGCCGTACGACCATCAGGAGCGCTACTTGCGCGACTTCTTCAAGGGCCACTTCCAGGTCGAGGACGTGACATTCATTCACGCGGAGCTGGTCAACGCCCGTCTCGACCCCTCGCTCGCCCACCTGCGCGAGCAGCACGAAAAGTCACTGGCGGCGGCCTTGACGGAGGCGGCCCGGTGAACTGGCTGATCCTGGCCCTGGCCGGGCTGGTCGAGGTGGCCTGGTCCCAGAGCATCAAGCCGACGCAGAACTTCACCCGGCCGCTGCCCACGCTGATCTGCCTGGCCCTGATGGCCGCCGCCGTCTGGCTGCTGTCCCAGGCGATGAACACGCTGCCGGTCGGCACCGCATACGCGGTCTTCACCGGCATCGGCGCCGTCGGCGCGATCACGCTGGGCATCGTGCTCAACGACGACCCTGTCTCGGTGGGCAGGATGGCGGCGCTCGGCCTGATCGTCGGCGGGATCGTGCTGGCCCGGGTCGCCACCTGAGTCAGACGGGCGACGTAGGCACCGCTTCGGCCGGCATGCTTCGAGTGCCTCGTCATCGCGCAGGTGTTCGGCGTCGTCGGCCAGCTGGCGGTCACGTGGCGGTCGGATCGCGCAGCCGGCCGCCCAGGTCCGGGCGGTTGAACGGGTAGAACCCGTGGAAGTTGATGTGCTCGTACAGCAGAGGCGAGAGCCGGGCACGGATCTCCGAACACCCGCCGGGCCAGCGTGTGCCGGGACTCGCCGACGTGCAACTGTGCCCGGTCATCCTGCGGTAGTCCTCCACATGCAGAACCTGCAGCAGATGGAGCGATTTGCAGATGCGGCCGTAGTGGGCGAATGCGTTGCCCAGCCCGGTCAGACGGCCGTCGGCGGTCATCATCTTGATCAGGTCGTAGGCGCGGACCTGATTGGTGACAGGGATCCGGCGACCCGGGCCATGTCGTCCCAGTGCTGGACGATCGCGGGAATCGACCCCCGGCGCAACCCCAGGCCGTTGAAGGCACCCCACCCGTTGGTGGCGCGCGTCCCGGTGGTCAGGCCGCCCTCCTGCATCGCCGTGTCGATCCACCACAGCTGAGTGTCGGAGATGTCGGCGTGCCGGGGCGCGAACTGATAGCCGCACATGGCGAACATCCCGTACACCAGGCCGCTGTAGCTGCCCGTGTCGGTCACGACCACCTCGGGCTGCTCGGCGGCGTCCATTCGACGTGCGCGAATCGCTCGAGGGGCGCACCGCCCGCCGCGCCGCCGAGCGTGCGGGCGAGGCCGAGTTGCGGCGGCTCAAGCGGCATCTCGACAAGGCGAGCCGGGCCGCGGCGGCGGGCAGGCTCGAGGAGTTCGGCGACGCCAACGTGACCGCGCTGCGAATCTTGTTCGGCGACCCGCCGACCGCTATCGGCGGTACGCACTCGCGTATCGCCGAGCGGTGACCGCACCCCAGAGCAACCTGGTCACCGCCCCCGCCCCGGACACCCTCCATCTGCGCCCCTTTCCCGTGCGATCGATCAGGATGTGGCCGTGACCCGGCTGAACAGCCGGCCGGCGAGGTCCACGCCTACGACCGTGCCGCTGTCGTCGCGGGTGAAGAAGCCGCGCTGCCCCTTCAGCCCGCCCTCGGTGATGATGTACTCGTCGCCGTCGCCGGGCAGGAAGCCGACGGCGGCCGGCGGGTAGTCCGGGGGCATGTCGTCCTGCGACGCCTGGCGGATCTCCGGCTTGATCCCGACCTCAAGGGTGAGCCGGGTGCCGTCGGTGGCGAGGTCGAGGTTCATCGCATCGATCTCGTAGCGGCCGGCGACCTCCCGTGCTCGCCTCTGGTCGTACGGGATCGGCTCGGGGTCCCGCTCGACCACGCCGAGGTAGTGCTCCAGTGCCCAGCGCACGACGGCCTGGTTGAAGGGATAGCCGTCCGGGCCGGCGTTGGCCAGCGAGACGACGGCGAAGTCGCGTTCGGGCACGATGAGCAGCTCGGCGAACTGGCCGTTGCCGGATCCGCCGTGCCCGATGGTGCGCACCCCGTCCACCGCGCGCAGGAACCAGCAGATGCCGAAGGCGTCGCCCAGCGTGCTGGCCCGCAGCTCGATCGTCGGCTCCTGCATGCGCCGCAGCACCTCGGCGGGCAGCACGCCCTCTGCGGCGCCAAGGTGGAAGCGGGCCCAGGCCAGCAGGTCGCTGACGGAGGAGACGATGCCGCCGCCGGGGTTGTTGCCGCGCATGCCCGCCCGCCACGACTTCCACGGCTGCGCGAAGCGCAGCGTGCCGTCCTCGCCGCGGTTGTAACCGACGGCGAAGCGCCGGACCATGATGTCGTCCAGCTCGAAGAAGGTGTTCGACAGCCCGGCCGGCTCCAGGACCAGCGAGGACATGGCCTTCTCGAAGCTCAGACCGGTGACGTTCTCGATGATCCGGCCGGCCAGGTTGTAGCCTGCCTGGCTGTAGGAGGCCCGGGCGCCGGGCGGCGCGATCAGCGCCAGGTCGGCCATTTTCGCCACGAACGCGGCCAGGGAGCCGTCCCCGTCCTCGGTGTCGATCAGGTTCCAGTCCAGTCCGGCGGTGTGGTTGAGCAGGTTCAGTACGGTGATCTGCGCGGCGGCGGTCTCATCGGCGAGCACGAGCTCGGGCACGTAGCGGCGCACCGGCGCGTCCAACTCCACCTTGCCTGCCGCGACCAGGCGCATCAGCGCGGTCGCGGTGAAGGTCTTGGTCACCGAGGCCAGATGGAACAGCGTCTTGTCATCGACCGGCAACGGGTTGTCGAGGCTCGTCATGCCATGAGAGGCAAAGAACTCCTGGCCGCCGGCCAGCACCCCGACGGCAACACCGGGGATGTCGAATTCCCGGGCCGTCACCTCGACGAACTCGGACAGCTTCTCCTGCGACATCGTGTCCACCCCTTGGGATCTCGTGCGTTTGACGTGCACATATGACGATGGCCGGGGCCGCTGACACGGGCCTGACAGGGCGCTGTCACGCACTCTCGGCCCTCAACCGAACGGCCAGGACCCCACGCCGCCCAGTGAAGGTATGAAATACATGATAAATTGTGTATAGCTGCTGAATTGTGTAGCGTGAAAAAGGTAGGCAGATGGCTGTTGATGACGGTGTGGCCTCCTACGGCCCTGGAGGCCGGGGTTTCTACGGCGCGGTAACGGTGAGCGAGCGAGGGCAGATCGTGATTCCGGCGCAGGCGCGCCGTGATCTCGGAATCGCGCCCGGCGACAAGCTCCTCGTGCTCGGCGACCCCGAGCAGGGGCTTGCGCTCATGTCGATCCAGCATCTGATGCGAAACCTGAAAGGCTCCTCGGCGCTCCTCGAGCAGATCCAACAGCACGTTCAGGGGGACACCGATGCGGCCGACCCGGAGGGATGACCCGCCGCCACGTGGAAGTCGTTGAGGAGATCCGGCTTGAAGACGTCCCCCCAGGAAGACGCTCCACCGCACAGCTCATCACCCGGCACCGCCGCGCGGGCACTGGCTCCAGACCTTGCCCGGGGCGTCATGCTGCTGGCCATAGCCGTCGCGCACGCGCCGCTGTTCGTGGTCAGCGTCGATCGCGGCTCCGCCGCGGCCAACGAGATCACCGGGTTCCTGCACCTTCTCTTCGTCCACAACCACGCGCGGCCGATGTTCGCCTTCCTGTTCGGCTACGCGATGGTGCAACTGCTGGATCGTCAGACGCGGCGCGGCAGTGACTGGGTGGCGATCCGCAAGCTGCAACGCCGCCGAGGATGGTGGCTGGTCGCGATCGGCTTCGTCCACATGGCGCTGCTGGTCCCCATCGACATCCTCGCGGTGTACGGCATGGCCGCCGTCCTCCTCGCCGGCATGCTGCGCGCCAAGGACTCGGCGCTCCTGTGGACGGCGGGGGTCAGCCTGCTACCCGCCACCCTGACGGCCGGACTCGGCATGTGGATCGCGATGTCGCAAGGCGTCTCCACCTACACCCAGGGCAGCATCGCCGCTGATGAGAGGGGTTTCGTGGAGATGTTCGCCGCCCGGCTCGGGGGTTGGCCCTTCGAGTTGGGGATCGGCGTCATCTCGGTCGTCCCCGCCGTGCTCCTCGGCATGTGGGCGGCGCGGCGGCGCATCCTGGACGAGCCCGCCCGCAACCGTGACCTCCTGGTCCGCACCGCAGTGATCACCACGGTCCTGTCCGTGGCGGGTGCCGTTCCGGCCGCCCTCATCCAGGCCGGGGTCTGGGCTCGGCCGTCGGCAGCGGCACTGTGGGCCGCCGCGCTCGCCCAGCCGCTCACCGGATACCTCGGCGGGATCGGCATGGCCGCGATCATCGGGCTGGTCGCGATCGTGGCCGTCCGGCGGCGGAAGTTCCTGACCACGGCTGTCGAAGCGCTCGGCCAGCGCTCGATGAGCCTGTACCTCTTCCAGTCCATGGCGTTCATCGCGGTCTTCCATCCGTACGGGCTCGGACTCCAGGACCGTCTCGGGCTCGCGGGAGCCGTTGGCGTGGCCGCGGTGACGTGGCTGGCCTCGCTCGGCATCGCCGAGGTCATGCGGCGCGCCGGACACCGCGGCCCGGCGGAGATCCTGCTGCGCCGGCTGGCCTACCGCCAGCAGAAGCGATCCGCCTGACCGCACCGCCCACGTTCGACTGCGGCTACGCCGAATCGCACCAGCGCGGGCTCATTGGATCGGGGGCGGCGTGGCGGTCGCCGCGTTGGCGTAGCGGCGGGCCAGGGCCGCGAAGGCGTCCTTGAGCTCGGCCGGGCCGACGACCTCGATGTCGGCGTCGAACCTGCTGATGGTGGCGGCCAGTCCAGGCCACGACCACGAGCCCAGGAGGAGCCGGCAGCGGTTGGGGCCGAGTTCCTCGACGACTCCGTCGCGGGTGAAGCGGGACACGGCGGCGGCGGGCAGGTCGAGGATCACCTCACCGCGGCAGGGCCAGTCGCCGGAGCCGTCGAAGCCCCGGAATTTGCCGGCCACGAAGGCGGCCACGTCACCCCCGGGCAGCTCGCGCGGGGTGAAACGAGGCCCCGTAGGAGTGCGCGGGTTGATCCGATCGGCACGGAAGGTACGCCAGTCCTCGCGGTCGAGGTCCCAGGCGACGAGATACCAGCGCCCGCCCCAGGTGACGAGGTGATGGGGCTGCACCCGGCGCGGTGGGACCTGCCCGCCGTCGTCGTCCGCCCCTGGCGGGGATGCTGGGGTGTAGTCGAAGCGCAGCACCTCGCGGCCGTGGACGGCGGCGCTGAGTGTCAGGAGCACGCTGCTGTCGACCTGCGGGGCCGATCGGATCGCGGGCCGCTCGACGGGGGTGACCTGGAGGGTGTCGATCCGGTGGCGCAGCCGTACGGGCATGACCTGCCGGACGGTGTTCAGCGCGCGTGCCGCTGCCTCCTCGATGCCGGCGCCGGCGGTGGTGGCGACCTGAAGTCCGATGGCCAGCGCGACGGCCTGCTCGTCGTCGAACAGCAACGGGGGCAGCTCCGCGCCTGCGTCGAGCCGGTAGCCACCATCGGGCCCCTTGAAGGCCACTATCGGATAGCCGAGCTCGCGCAGGCGGTCGACGTCGCGGCGCACGGTGCGCGGGCTGACGTCCAGCCGCTCGGCCAGCAGCGCCCCCGGCCAGTCCCTGCGCACCTGGAGCAGCGAGAGCAACGAGAGCAGTCGCGCTGAAGTCTTCGGCATGGCCCCATATTGCCCTGAGAAGCGGACACTCCCTGGCCGCTTCCCCAGCGACTGTCGTCGTGTGCCAGTCAACGACAACAATCCGAAGGGCCCGAACGCCGCGACCGCTGCCACCACGCCTCCCTCCACCCTCGACGCCGAACGGGGCGACCTGCTCACCGCGCTCGCGACCGCGCGACCCGCCCTGACCACCACCGTCCGCGGGCTTGGCGACGAGCAGCTCGGCGAGCTGAGCGGTGACGAGGCCCTGCGGCATGAGCCGATGACCGAGCTCGCGCGGGCGGCGAACCCCCTTGACAAGTCCTTATGTATCGATAAAGTTGCCAGCACTTTTATCGATACATGGTGTTCTCGGCCCGCTGTGCCCTCTTCCGGGCACGCATCAGGAGCACTACGAACGAAGGATTGTCCATGAGTGATGTTGTCGTGCCCGCCATCATCAATGTCGACGTCGAGGGGCCGCTGATCAGCCGCCATCTGTACGGTCATTTCGCCGAGCATCTGGGCCGGTGCATCTATGGCGGGTTCTACGTGGGCGAGGACAGCGACATCCCGAACGCCGGTGGCATCAGGCTGGACGTCGTGGAGGCGCTGCGCGCGCTGAACATCCCGAACCTGCGCTGGCCGGGCGGCTGTTTCGCCGACGAGTACCACTGGATGGACGGCATCGGACCGAAGGACCAGCGTCCCGCGATGGTCAACACGCACTGGGGCAACGTCGAGGAGAACAACCACTTCGGCACGCACGAATTCATGGCCCTGTGCGAGTTGCTCGGCGCCGAGCCGTACATCAGCGGCAACGTCGGGTCGGGCACGGTCAAGGAGATGAGCGACTGGGTGGAGTACCTCACCCGTCAGGGCGACTCGCCGATGGTGCGGTTGCGCAAGGCCAACGGGCGCGACGAGCCCTGGCAGGTGCGGTTCTGGGGGCTGGGCAACGAGGCGTGGGGTTGTGGCGGCCACATGACCGCCGAGCAGTACGCCCACGACGCGCGCCGGTACGGCACGTACTGCCGCGACCACGGCGACAACAAGCTGTACCGCATCGCCGCCGGCGCCAACAGCGACGACTACGCCTGGACCGAGACGCTCATGAAGCAGCTCGGCGACCTGGGCTGTGCCTACCGGCCCCAGCCGTTCTACCAGGCGCTCTCCCTGCACTACTACACGATCCCCGGAACGTGGCAGGACAAGGGCGATGCCACGGTGTTCGACACCGACGACTACTACCGGACGATGGCCCAGGCAGCGCGGATCGATGAGCTGATCACCGGCCACTCCAACGTCATGGACTGCTACGACCCGGGCAAGAACGTGGGCCTCGTCGTGGATGAGTGGGGAACGTGGTGGAACGTCGAGCCCGGCACCAACCCAGGCTTCCTCTACCAGCAGAACACCCTGCGCGACGCGCTGGTGGCGAGCGTGCACTTCGACATCTTCCACCGTCACGCCGACCGGTTGGTGATGGCCAACATCGCCCAGACGGTGAACGTGCTCCAAGCCATGATCCTCACCGACCCCGACTCCGGCGCGCTCGTGCTCACGCCGACGTACCACGTGTTCGAGATGAACAAGGGTCACCAGGACGCGGCCTCGCTGCGGGTAGACCTCCCGGGGGGCGTGCCCACGCGTGAGGCGTTGAATACGGTCTCGATCTCGGCCAGCCGTAAGGACGGGCGCGTACTCATCTCGCTCTCCAACCTGGACGCGGCCGAGGCGGTCGACGTGGACCTGGACCTGCGCGGTGGCGCCGTGGCCGACGTGCGTTCCCGCGTCCTCACCGCCGAGAAGCCGCAGACCCACAACACGCCCGAGGCGCCGGACGCCGTCGCGCCCCGCTCCCACGAGCGGGTCACGCCCATCGCCTCCGGGCTGCGGGTGCACCTGCCCGCACACTCCTTCGTCACCGTGGAGGGACGCCTCGCATGAGCGCGCCCGAGCGGATCACCATCGACGTCGGCGCCCACCAGGGCGTCGGCGTCGCCCCCGAGTTGTGGGGGCTGTTCATCGAGGACCTCAACGACGCGCTCGACGGGGGCCTGAACGCCGAACGCGTCCGCAACGGCGACTTCGAGTTCAGCGCGGCCGACCATGACGGGTGGGACGCGCTGACCGCGTGGCACCCCGACGTGGCCGAGCGGGTCGAGGTCCGCACCGACGCCCCCATCCATCCGAACAACGCCCACTACCTGCGCCTGGCCGGGCCGGTGACAGTGGTCAACGACGGCTGGGACGGCATCGCCGTCACCGGAGGGCAGGATTTCCGGCTCTCGTTCTTCGCCCGCACCGCGGGGGAGCCGGTCCGTCTGGTCGCCGCCGTCGATGACCTCGCCAGTACGGAGGTCACGGTGCGGCCCGGCGGCTGGCACCGGTACGAGGCAACCCTCATCGCGGTCGCGGACGGCCAGGGCAGACTGCGCATCGAGATACCCGAGAGCGGCACCGTCGACCTCGATCATGTCTCGCTGCGGCCGGCCGGTCCCGACGGCGAGCCGCTGACCTTCCGGCCCGACCTGCTCGAAGCCCTCAAGGACCTGGCGCCGAGCTTCATCCGCTTCCCCGGCGGCTGTCTCGCCCATGGGCTCGGGCTGGACAACGTCTACCACTGGAAGACCACCATCGGCCCGCGCCACAAGCGCGGCCAGCTGCCTAGCCTGTGGGGGTACCACCAGTCACGGCAGATCGGCTACGTGGAGTACTTCGAGCTCTGCCAGGCCAGCGGGGCCACCCCGATCCCCGTCGTCGCGGCCGGGGTGTGCTGCCAGAACACCCCCGGCGGCCCCCAGGCGATCGACGACGCCGGGATGGACGCCTACATCCAGGACGTGCTCGACCTCATCGAGTTCGCCAACGGCTCGCCCGACACGCCGTGGGGCGCCCGCCGAGCCGAACTCGGCCATCCAGAACCGTTCGATCTGCGCTATCTCGGGCTGGGCAACGAGGACGAGATCACCGACGACTTCCGCGACCGCTACGCGCGCATCGAGGACGCCGTGCGCGAGCACCACCCGGAGATCTGCGTGATCGGCACGTCCGGGCCGCAGTTCTTCGGCCGGGACTACGAGGCAGGTTGGGCCTTCGCGCGCGCCCGCGGCACCGCCATGGTCGACGAGCACGGCTACCGCAACCCGCGATGGTTCCACCAGAACGTCGACCGTTACCTCACCTACGAGCCGGGCCCTCAGGTCTACGTGGGCGAGTACGCCGCACGCAGCAACACCATACGATCCGCCCTGGCCGAGGCCGCCTACATGATCGGCCTGGAGCGGAGCCCCGGCGTGGTGCGGCTGGCGTCGTACGCACCCCTCCTGGCCAGGGCCGGGCACACGCAGTGGACCCCCGACCTGATCTACTTCACCGCCACCGAGGTGCTGCCCTCGGCCTCGTACCACGTGCAGGCGATGTTCTCCCGCGAACGCGGGAGCAGGCTCCACCCCGTCACGCTCGGCGGCGTCGAGCCGGAGCCCGTGACGCTGCCGAAGACCGGCTCGGTGCGGCTGTCCTCGCAGCGCGCGAGCGTCGACTACGCCGACATCGTGCTCGACGGCGTCGTACGGCAGGCCGTGAGCACGAGCCCGGGCGGAGAGCCCGTGGAGCTCGGCGGCATCGACCCCGCCGCGGCGACCCTCGAGCTCACCGCCACCAGACGGGCGGGCGACGAGGGGTTCGTCGTCGAACTCGGCGGTGAGAGCTACCTGCAGGTGCACGTCGGGTCCTGGCAGAACAAATCCACGGTCGTGATCCGCGGTGACGACGGCATCACGAACGAGGACCACGGGCCGCTGCACTGGCACGGCGTGCGGACCGGCGTCCCGGTGCGCGTCAAGGTACGCCTGGACGGCGCGCGCGTACGCGTGTGGGTCGACGGCGAACTGCGGCACGACTACGAACAGGACCTGCGTCCCGAGCACCGGGTGGTCGTCGGCGCGGCCTCGCGGACGGCGGCCGACGGCAGCACCGAGTACGTGATCCGCGCCGTGAACGCCCACCCCACCGCCCGCGTGGCGTCGATACGGCTCGCCGAGCCACTCGAGCCGGCGGTCGCCACGGTGACGACGCTCGCCGGCGCGGGCCCGGACGAGGGCCGGCCCTTCACCGCATCACCTGTCACACCGGTCGTCACCACGGCCGCCGGGGACACGCTCGACCTGCCGCCCTGGTCGTTCGTCACGGCGGTCATCAGGAGGACTCCTTGATCATCAAGACCACCCCGGATGAGATCCTGCAAGTCGAACCCTGGGGCCCGCACGCCTTCCGGGTCCGCTCCGCGCCGGACGCCATCAGGAACGACCTGCCCGGCGCGCTCACCACCCCACCCGCCGGGGCACGCCCGGAGCAGCGGGACAGCGCCATCGTGAACGGCCGGATCACCGCGGAGGTCGAGGCCGGACGCCTCCGCTTCGTCCACACCGAGACCGGCAGAGAGCTGCTCGCCGAGAAACAGCCCTACGTCTGGCACCGGGGGCCGCGCGTCCACGCCCCGCTCGGGGACGGCAGCCACCGCCTCGAGCAGCACTTCCGCGCCTACGACGACGAACGCGTCTACGGCCTGGGCCAGCACCAGCACGGCCTGCTGGACCAGAAGGGCTGCGTGATCGACCTCGTCCAGCGCAACACCACCACGACCATCCCGTTCCTGTTCTCCTCCCGCGGATACGGGCTGCTGTGGAACAACCCGGCGATGGGCAGGGTGGAACTGGCCCATGACGCCACCCGCTGGGTGGCTGACTCGGCGTACCAGATCGACTACTGGATCACGGCAGGCGACTCGCCCGCCCAGATCATGGCGAGCTACGCCGACGCCACCGGCCACGCCCCGCTCATTCCGGAGTGGGCGGCCGGGTTCTGGCAGAGCAAGCTGCGCTACCGGACGCAAGCCGAACTCCTCGCCGTGGCCAGACGCTACAAGGAGCTGGGCCTGCCGTTGTCGGCGATCGTCGCTGACTACTTCCACTGGGAGCGCATGGGGGACTGGAGCTTCGACCCGGAGTTCTGGCCCGACCCGCAGGCCATGGTCAAGGAGCTCGACCAGCTCGGCGTCAAACTGGTGGTGTCGGTCTGGCCGACCGTGGAAGCCGACAGCGACAACTACCCCGAGCTGCGCACGGCCGGACATTTGGTGGGCAGCGTGGCGGGCGGCCTGCTCACTCAGAACTGGCCGGCCAAGGGACGGGGCGAGAGCTTCGTCCCCTCCGCCTACTACGACGCGACCGTTCCCGATGCCCGGCGCAAGCTCTGGCGGGAACTGCGTGAGCACTACTTCGACCTGGGCGTCGAGGGGTTCTGGCTGGACGCCGGCGAGCCCGATCTGACCCCGCGCAGGGCGGAGCAGGCGCTGTACGGGGCCGGCCCGGGACGGCAGGTCGGCAACATGTACGGCCACTACCACGCCCGCGGCATCCACGACGGGCTGACCGAGGCAGGCGTCGAACGGCCGCTGTCACTCGTCCGCTCGTGCTGGGCAGGCAGCCAGCGGTACGGCGTCGCCCTGTGGTCCGGCGACATCGGGCCCACCTGGGACGCGCTGGCCACTCAGGTCCGCACCGGGCTGAACGTCGCGCTCAGCGGCATCCCCTGGTGGAACACCGACATCGGCGGCTTCCACGGCGGCGACCCCGCCTCGGAGGAGTATCGGGAGCTGATGATCCGCTGGTTCCAGTTCGGTACGTTCTGCCCCGTCATGCGCCTGCACGGGGTACGCGAGCCGTCCGGCCCGTTCACCGCCGAGCAGACCGGAGCGGACAACGAGGTCTGGTCCTACGGGGAGCGCGCCTACGAGATCCTCCGCGAGCACTTGTTCCTGCGCGAACGGCTCAAGCCGTACCTGATGAGGCTCGCCGAAGCCGCACACGAGCGGGGCGAGCCCGTGCTGCGCCCGCTGCTGTTCGACTTCCCCGGCGACGAACGGGCCTGGGCCGTGGACGACCAGTTCATGCTCGGCCCGGACCTGCTGGTCGCGCCCGTGCTGGCCCCCGCGGCGGCCGGCCGGAGCGTCTACCTCCCCCAGGGCACGCGCTGGGTGGAGCTCGCCACCGGCGACATCCACGACAGCGGCACCATCGAGGCCGCCACGCCGCTGGAACGCATCCCCGTGTTCGTCCGCGAGGGCAGCCGTCCGCTGGTGAGCACGCCCGCCCATGAGGGCGCAGTAGGCTCGAGGCAGCGGCGACCGCAGTCGGACGCGGTCGGGTCGGATCCGACCGGAGGAGGCAGGACCTGAGGAGCGGCATGGTCACCATGAGCGACGTCGCCAAGCTGTCCGGCGTGTCGAAGATGACGGTCTCCAACGTCATCAACGGCCGGGCCGGAGTCAGCGATCAGGTCCGCCGCCGGGTGCTGGAGGCGATCCGCCAATCGGGCTACCGCGTCAACGTCTCCGCTCGGACCCTCAGATCCGGGCGGACCGGCGTCATCGGACTGGCGGTGCCCGAGATCGACCGGCCATACTTCGGCCAGCTCGCCGCCCACGTGATCGACCAGGCGAGGGCGTACGGCTTCCACGTCGCGATCGAGCAGACCGGCGCGGTCGCGGTCGGGGAGATCGACGCGATCAACCATTCGTACACCCTGCACTTCGACGGGCTGATCCTCAGCGCGGTCGGAGTCGACCCCCAGGATTCACGGCTGGCCGGCGACTACCCGATCGTGATGCTCGGCGAGCAGAACTTCGGGGCGAAATTCGACCACGTCGCCATGCCCAACGAAGCAGGCACGAAGGCGGCGACCAGCCACCTGATCGACCGGGGATGCCGCCGGATCGCGATCGTGACGGGCAACGATCTCGACCGCGTGAACGTGGTCACGCGCCGCTACCAGGGCTACCTCGCCGCGTTCGCCGAACGGGGGCTCGAGCCCGATCCGGCGCTGCTGTTCGCCCTCGACGGGATGACGCTGGAATGGGGCCGCGACGCGGCCCACCGCCTGGTCGACGCTGGTCACGAGGTCGACGGCGTGGTCGCGGTGAACGACACCGTCGCCCAAGGAGTCCTCCGCGGCCTCGCCGATCGCGGCGTGCGGGTCCCCGACGACGTCCGGCTCATCGGCTTCGACGACATCCCCGAGTCGGCTTACATGGTGCCCTCGCTGTCCACCGTGGCCCCGGACCATCAGTGGATGGCCGCCAAGGCCGTCGAGCTGGTGACCGCGCGCATCCAGGACCCGTCACGCCCGGCCCGCGAGTACATCGCGCCTTTCGACCTGATGGTTCGCGAGTCCACCCGCTGACCCTTGTGAGGCCAGTCAGCGCAGCGCCGCTTCGACCGCACCCACCGTGGACATGACGCGCTGAACGACCTCCTCCTTCTCACCTACGGGCGCCGCGTAGTCGATCGCGGCCCGGGCGGCGGCCTCGCCGACCGTGTGGAGCAGCGTCCATGCCGCCAGATAGACAGATGCCAGGCATCCGCCCGCGGTCGCGATCGCGCCCTCCGCATGGAACGGCGCATCCAGCACCGTCACCCCGCGCTCCTCGAGCCAGGGCCGCGTGGTGGTGTCGGTGCAGGCAGGTCGCCCGGCAAGGAGACCGAGGTGATCAAGCACCAGGGCTCCGGAGCACTGCGAGCCGATCAGCTGTCGTGTGGGATCGAGCGGCAGCAGGCGCGCCTCGGACGGCGTGGCGGGAAAGACACGGGACAGGGCGCGGCGCAGGACGGTGGCGAAGGAGTCGGTGTTGCCGGGTTCGAGCCAGTGCCGTCCCGCCACCCGGATGGCGCCCGCGACGGCGGCGGACAGGTCGCGCGCGGGGTCGGCACCGGTGCGGGCCGCGATCGCCTCCGTGAGCGGGCCCTCCGCCATGGTGAACGCCTTCAGCGCCTCGCCCTCCAGCTCGGGCGTCGACATGATCATGCGCAGGCCGGCCCTGTGGGGCTGGCCGGTGGCGTGGCGGTCATCAAGGCCGGCGCGGCGACCGAGGTCGAGCTGAAGGAGCGCAAGCACCGCATCGAGGACGCCGTGCGCAACGCGAAGGCGGCCGTCGAGGAGGGCATCGTGCCCGGCGGTGGCGTGGCGCTGCTGCAGGCCGGCGCCAAGGCGTTCGACAAGCTGGAGCTCAACGGTGACGAGGCCACGGGCGCGGCGATCGTGCGCAAGGCCCTGGAGGAGCCGCTGAAGCAGATCGCGGTCAACGCCGGTCTGGAGGGCGGCGTCGTGGTGGAGCGCGTTCGCAACCTCACCCCGGGTGAGGGCCTGAACGCCGCTTCGGGCGAGTACGTCAACATGTTCGAGGCGGGCATCCTCGACCCGGCCAAGGTGACGCGCTCGGCGCTGCAGAACGCCGCTTCCATCGCGGCGCTCTTCCTCACCACCGAGGCCGTGGAATTGGGCTTGCCGAAAGGCGGTATCTATGGCTAGATGATCTAGAAGCTAAGGATTCTTGGCGATCACCGTGCTGTAGCGCCGTAAGGGAGGTGCCTCATGACCTGCAAGGACACCAGTTGGCCCTAAGCCCAGATGAGCTGACCGCGGCCGGCACGCAGCTTTCGGCGAAGCCGGCCCTTTTCGTGGAGCACACCGCGGAGAATGGATGATTCGTCCGGCGACGGATGAGGAACGGCCCGCGCGCTATCGAGACCTGTTCGTTCTGGTGGAGTACCGTGCGGTCTTCACCGCAAGCGTGCTCTCCTGGATCGGGGATTATCTGTGCAAGGCAGCGGTCGCGCTGCTGGTCTTCGATCGCACCGGCTCGGTGCTGGTCTCCGCGGCCACCTTCGCCGTGGGGTATCTGCCGTGGCTCACCGCGGGACCGTTACTCGCGGCAGTGGCCGAACGGTATCCCTCGCGCTCAGTAATGATCTGTTGCGATCTGGTCAGAGCGGCGCTCATCGGGCTGATCGCGATCCCCGGCGTGCCGGTGGCGGTCCTGCTGGTGCTGTTGTTCGCCAGCGGGTTGCTCGCCCCGCCCTTCGAGGCGGCCCGTTCCGCTCAGCTCCCGCACATCCTGACCGGCGACCGGTATCCACTCGGCGTCGCCTTCAACAACACCACCTTCCACGTGGCTCAGGTCTTCGGGTACGCCGCCGGAGGAGTGATCGCCGGCTACAGTCCGCATGCCGCGCTGCTGCTGAACGCCGGCACCTTCGTCGGTTCAGCGTTCCTGCTGCATCGTTACGTCAAGCTCCGGCCGGCGACGCTCGCGGCCACCCACCGCACCGGGCTATGGCGGGAGACTCGGCAGGGGTACGCCGTCGTCTTCGGTGATCCGGTGATGCGGGCCATCGCGTTCATCGCCTTCGCAACGGTCACCTTCGTGATCGTTCCGGAGGGCCTGGCGGCGGCCTGGGCGTCCGAGATCGACGGCGGAGGCGCGGCCCAGGGGCTCATCATGGCCGCGAACCCGCTCGGCGTCGCTATCGGCGGCCTGATACTGACCCGGCTGCTTCGATCGCGAACCCGGACCCGGCTGATCCGCCCACTGGCGGTCCTGGCCCCTCTCACCCTGGTCCCTGCGCTACTCGACCCGCCGCTCGTCGGCGTGCTACTCCTGGTCACCGCCTCCGGCGTGGTCATGTCGCTGCTGCTTCCCGCCGCCCAGGCGCTATTCAAAGACGTGCTTCCGCACGAATATCGGGCCCGGGCATTCGGCGTCATGAACAGCGGCATCCAGATCGCCCAGGGCGGCGCGATCCTGACCACCGGCGCCCTCAGCGAACGCTTCTCCACCTCGACCGTCATCGGAGCATGGTGTGGCGCCGGGGTCCTCCTGATGCTCCTCGTCACGTTCCGCCCGCTCGCCCGCCCCGAGCCATCGGCTCTTCCACCCGCTTCAACAGAGGGAACAGGATGAACGCCCCCACGGTCCGCGTCTCCGGCGACGCCGCAGCAGATGAGGCAGGCGACAAGGCAACCGAAGGAGAGCGCCAGGGAGAACGGACGGAACCGTTCGGTCCTCGTATCGGCGATGCGATCGGGGATATGCTGCGTGACGCCTACCAGGCATCGCTGGACCCGGCTGCAGCCACAGTCTTCCATATCGCGGAACGCGGCGACGGGCTGGTGATTCCCGTGACCGTCGAACCGTGGATCGCGCCGATCGGCCAATGGCCGGACGGTGAACGCCAAGCGCTGGACTTGCTCAAGGGCAGGGTCCTGGACATCGGCGCTGGCGGAGGACGGGCCGCACGCGAATTACTCCTGCGAGGCCACGACGTCACGGCGCTCGACGTCTCACCGGGCGCGCTCGAAGTGTGCCGATGGCAGGGGGTCCAGTCTGTCGTGCTCGGCACGGTCGAGGAGCATGCCCGGGCCGGGGAGCGATACGACAGCTTCCTACTCCTGGGCGCCAACCTCGGTTTGCTGGAGAGCCGGGAAAGGGCTCCAGAATTCCTGCGAGCACTGGCGGCGATGGCCACGCCCGGCGCCATCATCGTCGGCCAAGGCCGGAACCTGACCGACTCCACCGACCCCCTGCACCTGCCCTACAACGAACGCAACCTCCGGGTGGGCCGCATAGCCGGACAACGCACCATGCGGGTCCGCTACCACGACGTCGCAACGTCCTGGTTCCACTACCTCAACCTGGCACCCCGCGAACTCGCCGAACTCGCCAACGGAACCGGCTGGGAGCTCGCCGATATCACCTACTTCGAGAACTCAACGGCCCACTACCTCGCAACCCTCCAACGGAAATGACCGGCCAAGCGTTGCCATCACCGCTTGATCACGCCAGCCCTGAGAACGAGCTACACCCATCGTTTATTACGATGTTGTTCCACCTCTCCAGTTCGCGGGGACCGATGAAGTCCGCCGCAACTTTACGCGGTGGTTCAATGAATACGATGGCCCCATTCACCTGGAAACACACGACCTCACCATCGCGACGAGTGGAGATGTCGCGTTCGTGCATCGCGCGGTATGGGTACGATCGACTGTTTGTTGTCGACGGTCAGGTGACAAGTGGTTGATTACGCACGAACATATCTCAGTGCCGGTTGACCCCAAGAACCTTTGACCGTGGTTCTTCCACGGACCTGAAGGCCGCTCGCCGCACAGGAACGCCGGCCCCTTGCCGAACCTCCGCTCCTTGGGCGGTTCGAGCAGGGGCTCGGTGATTCGCGAGTCCCGTACGGCGTCGTCGGGGCGGTCGCCAGGCGCCTGCTGCTGGACGGTCCGCTCCCGAAGCTTGTCGTGGTCCCCGCGGATACACCGACGCCGCAAGGCGCGCTCCATGCAGACCCGCCCGGGACCGAGCGCGTATGCGGCGGACGGCGCGACCGCCGCGATGCCTGCGGCGACAGCGACGGCGGACAGGGTCGGGTCGGGGCGCGGTGTCAGAAGGTCGAGTACGTCCACTGGGACACGCCGCCACCATTACCATCCGATCATGCCCTATCACCTGCAGGCTGTTGTCGGTGGATTCGATCAACTTAGACGCGATATCGCCGAGCTTCGGATGGGGTTGGTCGCCCCGCTCGAACAGCACATGGGACTGGTTCCCGTCACCACGTCGCTGATCGAGGAATTGAGCGGCTCGAAGCCGACACGGAACCGTGGCATGTTGACTGAGGAACGGCCATTCTCTCTGGTGTCCGCAGCCTTCGAGCAGTTATTGAGCGAGTGGTCACACGGCGGCCCGGTCGCCTATGTGGAGGCGGACTTTCACGGAGGACATGGCCGGCAATCCGCCGCGGTGTGGCGGGCCGGCGCCAGGGTGCCGGTCCCGGCGCTTTCGTGGAATTTCAGCGGTCCATGGCAGGACTGGCCGATCAATGCGGCCCTCGCGCTCCTCGGTGTGGTCCCCGGCGATGACTCCGACCTGTTCCTGACGGTGGAGCTGGGGCACGGCAGCGACGAGGACGACTGGAAGTGGATGGCCAGGCGCGCCCTGTGGGCGGCGACCTATGACGAGTGGCACGAGGAACGCGAAGGGCAGCGCGAGGAGTGGGCCCGTGCCGCTGAGGAAGCGGACAAGTATCGGCGGCGGACCGACGTTCCGGTGATCCTGGACGGCACGGCCGTGATGGAGGTGCTCGGCATTCCTTCAGGACCGATGGTGGGGGCCGCCATCCGTCACCTGCAGGATTGGCATGTCGAACGGGGATCGGCGGCTCGAGAGGAAGCCGTACAAGAGCTGCGGGCTTGGGCCGCCCGCCAGGGTGCTGATGCCTGAGGTCGGTTCATCGACACCAACCCCGGAACGAAAACCAGCCACCAGCCCGCAACGGGCTCCCGGTTGTGAGGTCGCTCACACCATGTCACAGCCGAACGGGGCGTGTCGTCTTAGAGGCCATGACGAACTCGGAACAGACCTCGGTGCTGATCACCGGAGGCAACAAGGGACTCGGTTTTGAGGCGGCCCGGCGGCTCGGCGAGCTGGGGTGGACGATCTTTCTCGGCTCGCGTGATGAGGGTCGAGGACGGGCAGCCGCCGACAAACTGACTGACGGCGGCGCGAACGTGGTCATGGTCCCGCTGGACGTGACCTCGGACGAGTCGGTGACCGACGCCGTGCGGCTCGTCCGGGAGCACACTGACCGGCTGGATGTGCTGATCAACAACGCCGGCGCGCCAGGAAAGATGATCGCGCCCGCAGACGCGACGGTCGACGACATTCATTCCGTCTACGACACCAACGTGTACGGACCGATCAGGGTCACCCACGCGTTCCTCCCCCTGCTACAGGCGGCGGACCATCCGCGGGTGGTGATGGTGTCCAGCGGTGGCGGTTCCTTCGCGGTCGTGACCGATCCGGAGCAGCCCGTCTCGAAAATGCACGAGCTCGCCTACACCTCGTCGAAGGCGGCGCTGAACATGATCACCGTCCGGTACGCCCAGGCGCTCCCGAAGATCAAATTCAACATCGCCACTCCGGGAGAAGTCGCAAATCGCAAGTTCGCCGCCACCGACATGAACAATCACACCGGTCAGCTGACGGTCACCGAGGGCACCGACTCGATCGTCAAACTCGCGATGATCGACGCCGACGGGCCGACCGGGATCTTCATCGATCGCCTGGGCCCCGTCGCCTGGTGACCGGTCTTCCCCAGAGCGACCCAAACCCCGCGACCGCGGCATGCCTCGATGCCACATCAGTCAGATCCGTACATCGAGTAAAGGAACCACCATCATGATTCTGATCACTGGAGCCAACGGCGTTGTGGGCCGTCAGGTGCTGGACCTGCTGCTGCAGGAGGGCACGGCCGTCACCGCGGTCACCCGCAACCCCGACGAGGCCCGGCTTCCTGATGGCGTGAGAGCCGTCAGCGGTGACCTGTTTCATCCCCAGTGGCTTGAGGCGGCGCTGGAAGGGGTGGAAGCAATACAGATCAGCCCGCGTGCCACCGGCCCCGGCCTTGGCGAACTGCTGAAGCTGGCCGTCAAGCAGGGCGTACGGCGTGCGGTGCTGCTGTCGGCCATCACCGTGGAGTATCCAGCGGGGGAAGCCCGCTTCGCGGCCCAGTTCACGCTCGCCGAGGACCTCGTCACAAGCTCCGGCCTGGACTGGACGGTCCTGCGCCTGGCCGACTTCGCCGCCAACGCACTGGCCTGGGCGCCCCAGATCAAGGCCGGTGATGTGGTGCGCGGCGCGTACGGCCAGGCCGCCACCTCTCCGATCCACGAAACCGACATCGCGGCGGTAGCCGTACGCGCCCTCCAGAGCAGCGCTCACACGGGGTCGATCTACACGCTGACCGGGCCGCAGTCACTGGACCAGTTCGAGAAGGTGCGGCTCATCGGCGCCGCCATCGGCCGGACGCTGTCCTTCCAGGAGCTCCCGCCCGAGCAGGTACGGCAGGGCATGCTCGCGCAAGGGCTGCCCGAGGAGGTTCCCGCCCGCCTGCTCGGCTCCCTGGCCGACTACGCCAACCGCCCAGGCCCCACCACCAGCACCGTGGAAGAACTGCTGGGCCGGCCCGCACTCACCTTCGCCGACTGGGCACTCGACAACGCACCGGCCTTCGGCGGTTGAGCACCACCACCCAGGCGTCGCCCACTCTGACCGCCTTGACGCGCACACACAGCCCGGTTCTTTCGACAAGCAGAGGTGTATTTCATGAGCGGATCACCCAGTTGTTGATGGCGATCTTCTCGGCAGCCTGCGTCGTCGGCGCGGGCGGGGCAGGTGGACAAGACCGTGCCGGTCGCGGCGCCCGACGTGATCGACGAGCCGGGCGTCTCGGATACGCTGCTGCACGTCGTGCGGAGGCGTCCTCGAACGAGAATGAGCCGCGCTACGCGAGTTGGCGGGAGGGATTCCGTGCCTGGGTCAGCGGATGAGACGGGCGCGTTCGGCTACCGGCCGCTGCTGTTCTCCATCGCCTACGGAATGACCGGATCCGTGGGCGACGCCGAGGACATCGTGCAGGACGCGTTCCTCGGCCTGACCCGGGCGCGGCAGGCGGGGACCACGATCGCCGATCCGAAGGCGTACCTGGCGACGGCGGTGACGCGGCTGGGCATCGACTACCTGCGTTCGGCGCGGGTGCGGCGGGAGACGTACGTGGGGGACTGGCTGCCCGAGCCGGTCGTTGTCCCCGCCGATGGGCCGGGGCCGGCCGAGCACGCCGAGCTGGCCGACTCGCTGTCGATGGCGTTCCTCGTGCTGCTCGAATCCCTTTCGCCGGTGGAGCGGGCGGTGTTCATGCTGCGCGAGGTGTTCGGGTATGGCTACCCGGAGGTGGCGCGGACCATCGGCAAGACCGAGGTGAACTGCCGGCAGATCTTCGCGCGCGCCAGGCAGCGCATCGCCGCGGGGGGTCAGGTGCGCGACAGCGCGCCGCCCCCGGCGCGGCGGGCTGCGGGCGAGGAACTCGCCCGCAGGTTCTTCGAGGCCGCCGCGGGCGGCGACATGGAGGCGCTGCTCGGCATGCTCGCGCCCGACGTGGTCTTCCACGGTGACGGCGGCGGCAAGGCGCAGTCGCTCGGGAAGCCGGCGACCGAGCCGCGGCGCGTCGCACAGCTGCTCGTCGCGGGGCTCCGCCGGGTCCGGATGCTCGGCGTCTCCCTCCGGCTGGCCTGGGTCAACGGCCGGCCGGGCGCTGTGATGTACGACGCCGAAGGGCGCGTGGCCAGCGTGGTCGAACTCGACATCGCCGACGGCGTGATCCAGGCCATCCACTCGGTGGTCAATCCCGACAAGCTCGGCCACCTCGGACCGGTAACTGATGTAGCGCGACTGCGAGAGAGATAACCTGCCCTCACCGCACCACCCCGGCGATGGCCGGTCCGTTCCGAGCGTCGTTCTCAGAACCTCTCGCAAAACCGCGTTTTCCCAACAGCGCACGCGGCAGCACCCGGGGACCCGGTACGTGGAAGTTGGTGCGGTTTGGCAACCCAGTTCTTCTCTGATGCGGGTGTCACCGGAATACGGCTGAACGGGCCGCGGGCTTGATCACTGGTCGTTAAGATCTGAGGGTTCGCGCAGATTGGTGACGGTTTCCGGGGGTTCGGAGGACGTCGATCGATCGGAGCGCCTAAGATCGCGGACGTCCCTACGGTGGTGACCGAGCATATCCGCGACGTGATCGGGTTGGCGGAGCAGTCGTGCTGACCGATGCCGCGGAGGAGTCGTCCAAGCTGCCCTGGCTCGGGTTCGTCCGGGACGACGTCGCGCTCGTCCTCGTGGATGGTCTGCGAGGGCTCGGTGCCGGCGAAATCGTCCTTCTCTGCCGATGCGAGCAATCAGCAGTGCCGTGGTCTGCTCTGGCCTCGGGGAATCAGGTCGCTGGTTCCAGTCTGGTGCTGGCTGGCGGTGCGGGACGAGTGGTGGAGGTCGGTGGGTTCAGGACGTCATGCAGGTTGAGTGGGGCGGGTGGTGGGAGGGGCTCGGCCTGTTCGGCGCGGAAGGCGCTGAGCAGGTAGGCAACGAGTCGTCGGGACGCGGCCTGGGCCGTTTCGGTTGATTCGGTGATGATGCCGCCGTTGGCCATGAGCAGTAGGGCGAAGTCGTCTTGCGCGAAGTCGGCGCGCAGCCGCCCGGTCGCCTTGGCGCGTCGTGTCAGCTCGGCGAAGCCCTGTATGGCGCGGTTGCGTTCCTGTTCGATGTCGACTGCATCCGGGAACGCTGCAGTGAAGGCCGCGCTGAAGCCACGGTCGGCGGCTTGCATGGTGCACACCTTTTCGACGGCCGTGCAGAATCCGCGCCACGGGTCCGGGTCGGCCAGCGCGTCGTCGACGACCGACACGCACGCCTCGAACTGATCGGCGAACACCTCGGTGACCAGCGATTCCTTCGTGGGGAAACGGCGGTAGAGCGTCGCGACGCCCACATGGGCACGCCGAGCGATCGCGGCCATCGGCACGTCGAGTCCGCGCTCGGCGAACAGTTCGCGGGCGACCTCGACGATGCGGTCGCGATTCTGCCGCGCGTCGGCGCGCAACCCCGCGACCGCGGCGGGGACGGTCGGCATGCGAGATGCCTGAGCGATCATGTTTCTCACTTTAGATCAAGTGGATGAGGCTCTCCACTTATCGGGTTACGTTGGCGGCAAGAGACACCCGTCGTGATGGAGGTTCTGTGCGATACCAGGGGCCGCTTCCGAAGCGAGCGATCGGCCGTTTCAACTCCTGTGTCCTGACGTTGCGCTCCTCTCCTCGATGGGGTCGGCTGATCAGCAGACGCCTCACGGTCGTCACCTACACGGGACGCCGCTCGGGACGCACCTTCAGCACGCCCGTCGCCTTCCGGCGTGCGGCCGAAACTGTCACGATCGGCGTTCAGTTCCCCGACGCCAAGATGTGGTGGCGTAACTTCTTGGCCGAAGGCGGTCCGATATCGCTGCAGTTGGATGGGGTCGAGCGCACCGGGCATGCGGTCGCCAGACGTGACGAAGCGGGCCGCGTCACGGTCACCGTCCGTCTGCACAGCTGACAGCCATACGCGCGTGGACATGCGCTGCCGAACAGGTAGAACGTGGTGGCACGACTGAACCGAAGTCTTCGCGCCGCCGACGGGTCGAGGCCGTACAGCGGTTTCTCGACCGGCCGTTGAACCGTCGGCATGACGCCTTCGCGCCCCGAACCGGCTCCAGGTCGGCGGCCACAACTGGTGGCCGCCCTCCCGGAATCGGGAGGCCATCCACATCCCGCCCCATCAAGATCGTGTACGCAGCCGCCAAGAAACCCTGGGGACTCCCGCGTTGAGTTGTTCTGGACTCGTTCTGGCATGGTCAGCGGCAACAATAGGGACATGCAGGATTTATCCACCAAGGCTGTCCTGTGGCGTGCAGCCCTCATCGGGCTGGTGACGGGCATCCCCACGGCCATCATCTGCGCGGACATGCAGGGGGAAGAGCTCGACAGGACCGTTCTCCCGCTGGCCATGTTCCTCCTGGCGATAATCCTGGGCACGGTGGGCGCGCGGGTGGCCGGGCTGCCGTGCTGGGGCGTGGTCGGTCTTGTCGGGGGCTCTGCGACTTGGTTGCTCATTGGTGCCCTCGCGGTGCTGGTGCCGGTGCCGGAGCCGGAGTATTTCGGCCCTCTACCGGTCCTTGTCGTCCCTGTCTACGTGGTCGGTGGTGTGGTCGGCTTCGCCCTGTCGGCGTGGTCGTTCATGTCGCCCCTTCGCTGGTGGGCGGTGGCCCTGGCCGTAGCCGTGCCCCTCGGATCCTGGGGCGCGGCACAGTACAAGCCGCAGATCCTGGCCTGGTTGGAAGTCCGCGGCTTTGAGAGGTCCGGCGTGCCGCTGATCGCTCCAGCGATCCAGGGTTACCGGCTGGTCCATGTGGATCTCAATGCCGCCGGGCAGCGGGAGCCGAAACCGTCCACCTGGCTGGAGTACTGGCGGGACGCCACGCCGAATCGGGGATTCTCCGAGATCCAGGCCACGGTCTGGCCCGCCGCGGCTGGAAACCCGCGGGATTCCTGCCTGGCGGTCACCAAGAACTTTGGAGTTCCGCTGCGATGCAAATCGCTCCCGGGAGACCGATGGGTCCGGACCGGTGCCGGGTCCTCCTGGGTCACCGTCTTCGCCAGGGTGGGCGATGCGCTGGTCATGCTCAACGGTTCGGGTATCGCTGAGGCTGACCTGGTGGCAGCGCTGTCCACTTTCCGTCCCATCTCGGCCTACGAGCTTGCCATGGTCACGTGACCAGCAAGAGTACGGCCGCGCCTGGCCTGACATTGCGCCTTCACCGTGGCAGCGATGTGCGGGGTCGTGCTAGGCGGAACCGCGCGACATGGTGACCCTGTCGGCCAGCGTGGCTCACACTCACCCGAGCTGTCGCTTTCGCCGGAAGTGCCAACAATCGAGACCAGGTTCCACAAAACACGATCAGGGTTCCGCACGTTCGAGGAACGGGGAGAGGCTACTTCAACCCGACTCGATCTGCTGCGTCTCCGCTGGTGAGAGGGATGTTAGGCGTCTGCTTGCTTGATCAATATCCGTGCCGCCGCCCAGGTTCGAGGGAGAACGCGCGCGACGGCGTGTCGGACGCGGCCCACCTCGGATGATCTTGACTCCGGTCGCGGCGCGGGCGCATCTAACGGCGGTTCACCTTCGCAAGCAACTGAGGACGGGCAAACCAGTCAGGATCGAGTCGCTGGCCGGTCAACGACTCCAGGGTGGCCATCGCGGTCTCCCAGTCCGGGCCCGGCTCGGAACGATCGTGAAGGTCTCGCAACGCATCGAGGTGGTCGGTCAAAGCCTCCGGGTCGGTACCCCACCGGTCCAGCGGGCGCAGCACGTCCAGTTCGGTGACCACCCAGAACACCGAATGAACGGTGGCTCTCTGGCTGACCCGCCGCAACGCGTCCTCCTCAGCGGTGGCGGTGCCGCCTTCGGGCGCCCGCCGTGGTTGCCCTTGGCGGCGGCCAGGACGGCGAAGAACATGGCTCCCATGCCGTTGGGGTCGTAGATGCCAGTGAGCGGGCCCGTGAGGAGTTCGAGCTGGACCCCGGAGGTCTGGAGCCGGCCGGAGAGTGTCATCAGCTCGGCGGCGTTGCGGGCCAGCCGCTTGAGCTCGTGGACGGTCAGGATGACTTCCTGGTCGGGGGCGGCCTCCTTGATGTCGTAGGCGAGTTTGAGCGCCTTTCCAGCTCCGGCCGCGTCTTGACCCGGGTGCTGATCTTTTCGGAGAAGACCCGCTTGCAGTTCGCTAGGGCGAGCGCGTCGAGCTGGCTCTGGAGTTCCTGCTGGGCCGTCGAGCAGCGGGCGTACCCGATCCGGATCGGCTTGGCCGCTGCGGCGGCCGGCGCGGCCTCGACGGGCGGCCCCGGCTTCCACGGTCGCCCGGGTTTTGGCATGAGGGATGATCGCCGCAATGGGTCACGAATCTGGCGGTGTCCCGCTCGAGCCACGGTAAGACAGCTCCCGCCATCGCCGTACTGGCCGATGCCGCGCTCACGGCGCCCCTGACGACGACCTGCAGGCCTTTGGTACTGGAGGATCGGACCGATTTTGGCGCTACGTTTTCCGCGTCCGCGAGCATGTCGCGGATCTGCTCGTCGGTCACGGGAAGGAAGGTGGCGGCCGGCCATTGGCCCGCCGCTCGGGGCGGCGCGACCGGACGCAATAGTGAGGGGCTCCCCGTCTGGAGGAGCTCCTCACATGCCGTCGCGCCCGGCGTCAGACGCAGCCGCGCGCCTTCACGGAGAACGCCGGGATGGTTACGCTGCCGCCACGTTGCCCGGAACGCAACAGGACCGAGGCCGTGGCTCCCTCGAACCGTAGCTCGTACTCGCCGTTTCCGCGGCACGCGTAGTAGTCGGTGTAGGTGCTGGTGTTGCCGCTGCGGGCGATGTCCACGTTGTTGCTCCGGTCCTCGGTCCAGACGTGGACGCCGTCCTTCCATAGGGACAGCTTCGAGTTCATCGAGCAGTGGGTGTTGGACCACAGGACGACGCCGTGCCAGCACTCCAGGGTGACGGTGTCGGTCGGATCCAGGGTGGTTTCGAAGGCGCGCTTCCTCAAGGTCTCGGTGAGGCAGATCCTGACCCTGGCGGAATAGTTGCCGGAGGCGGCCTCCTTCTGGGCGCAGCCGCGGGGAGGGTTCTGCGAGGGCGCGTAGGCGGAGGCGGCGTGTGGTGTGGCGGTGAGGGCTACCGCAGCAGTGAGCAGCATGGTCAAGCTGCGGAACGGTTTCGTCATGACACCGTATATTACTAACAGTAGCCGTCAACATACAGTAAGTAATTAGCCAATCCTCGCGGCCACATCTTCGCCAGGTCGGGTTCTGTCTCGTCAGCCTTGAGGCGACCCCTTTCTGCCGCATTCCGCTGCCACCCGTTGTCGGCCTGGCTGACCTCACGTTGTGCGGGCCGCCCGAAACCCCTCGACTCTTCCACCGGGTCAAGACGGATGGCCGCTGACCAGGCTCTACGCCGCTTACTGCCATTGGCTGTTCCAGTGCTCCCAGAGGCCGGATGCGCCTTAGCCCTCGCCGAGGCAGGCAGCCAGGGCGGCTTCGAAGTCCCGGTTGTGCGCGACTCGGCGGCTCGCGCGCCGGGCGTGCCACCGATGTTGTCAACACCCTGTTCGAGGCCGCTCGCATGTACGGCACCGCCGTCACGGTGGAACTGGCGCCCGTGGAGCACGGTGCGCGGGCCGTCGTCGTCGTGGCGGGTCGGTTGTGTCTCAGGCGGTGGCGGACTGGAGGAGTTCGATCTCGATGGTCAGCACGCCAAATGCTTCCCTCTCGGGCCCGTAGATGCGGCGGATGTTGGCCGGTTGCTGCTCGCGCGGGCTGTCGGGGTTGACGTTGGCCGGGCCCTCGGCGTCGAGCTTCTCCTCCCGGCTGCCATATGGCGGCGACCAGGTCGAAGTAGCGGCGGTAGAGGTTCATCTAGCGGGCCGATGATTCGAATCGCATCCGTGGTCTGCGCTCGCCGATCGCTCGGCATTGGTTCACTACTTTGTGCTACCGTGTAGTGGTACTCGGTACTACAAAGTACCAGGAGATCGAAGAGGACCCACGATGGACGACCTGACGGAGATGCTGAAGGGCACGCTTGAGGGCTGCGTGCTTGAAATCATCGGCAGCGAGGAAACCTACGGGTACGCCATCACGCGCCGGCTGAACGAGCTCGGCTTCGGCGACGTCGTCGAGGGGACGGTTTACACCATCCTGCTGCGGCTGGAGAAGAACGGGCTCGTCCAGGTGACGAAACGACCATCAGGGCTGGGCCCGCCGCGCAAGTTCTATGCGCTCAACGAGGCGGGGCGCGATGAACTCGCGACGTTCTGGGCGAAATGGGAGTACGTCTCATCACGGATCGACAAGCTCAAGGAGGGCGGGCGATGAACTTCTGGGAGACCATCACAGGCAGCGATCTCACCAGGGAATGGAAGGCGTTCGAAGCTCGGGCCGAGGCGTTGCCGGCCGACTACCGGGCGGCGTGGGGGAAGATCGTAGTTCATCTTTTTCCCTACGGGGACTTCACCGGCCGGAACCTGATGCCGATTCTCGACGGTGCTCTCGGGCTGCTCGAAGAGACGGCGTCCGATGGGCAGAGCATTCACCAGGTGCTGGGTGACGACATCGAGGGCTTCTGCGCGGCGCTGGCCGGCGGAGAGGGGGCCCGGAGCTATCGCGACCGGTGGCGCGAGCAGTTGAACAGGAACGTCGCAAGGAAACTGGCCCGGCTAGGAGGCTGACGTGGGCATCCAGGACATCATCGAGGGCAAGAAGCAGTGGCGGGCGCACATGGCGCGGGTCAAGGCGCTCCCGCCCGACTACCAGATCGTCTACAAGGAGATTCAGAGGTACCTCTTCAAGGTTGGACCGATCAACCTGCTTGACGGGTCCCTGCTCCCAGGGATCCTCGATTTCTTCGAGGAGGGCGTCGCAGCCGGCAAGGGAGTCCTGGAGCTCATCGGCAACGACGTCGCCGCCTTCGCCGACGACCTGGTCAAGGACTCGCGCACCTACGCGGACATCTATCAGGAGTCCATCAGCGGGAAACCCGGCACGGCCGGGAAGTAACACCCGTCGTCGACCCAAAGCACCGGCGGGCGCCGGGCTGTGCAGTGGAGCAGCAGGACCGGGTGGCTGCCGAAGTCGGACCTTGGTCCGCGCCGGAGGGGCGATCGTGGACCTCGAGCAGCCCGATGGCCACTTGCGTGCCTTCTGCAGTAGGCGCCGTTCCGTTGGACGGATCCCGAGGAGGTGCTTGAACACCCTCCCGAGGCCGCGCCTGCCGGAGCAGAGCGCGGCGAACGGGACCCCGATCGGCGAAGACGTCGGAGAGGATCCCGTGGACACCAATCGCCCCTCTCGTGGTCGCGGGCGCTCCCGCCTCGTCCGCTTTGCACCTCAGCTATTCGGTGTTGCTAAGTACAAGTAGTCAGTGCTACTTTGTACTGGTAGTCAGCAACACAAAGTAGCTGAAATGGGAGGCGTCCCATGGGCAAGCTCGTGACGGAGATGCTCAAGGGAACGCGAGGGCACCATCTACGCGCTGCTGGTCAGGATCGAGCAGCGCGGCCTGGTCGACGTGGAGAAGGTCCCGCCCGACAAGGGACCGCCGCGCAAGGTGTACTCCCTCAACGACCAGGGACGGGAGTGCCTCGACGAGTTCTGGAGGACCTGGAGCTTCCTCGCCGAACGGCTCCAACAGCTCCGCAAAGGAGGCAAGTAGACGTGGCTGACGAACCAAAGAGCCGCTACCTGCAGTACCTGGAGATCGTCATGGGGTCACTGGAGGAGAAGAAGCGCTACCGGCAGTACAAGGCCCGTATCAAGCAACTTCCGGAGAACTACCGCACGGCGGTCGAAGCGCTGGAGCGGTACCTGATGCACTTCGGGCCGGCCGACGGCGCGGGCGCGATGGCGATGTACGAAGACCTCGCCGAACTGTTCGAGCAGAGCGCGGCGGACGGCACCCCGATCCGCGACATCTTCGGGGACGACCCCGTGGAGTTCGTCGAGGCGTTCATGGCCAACTACCCCCTCGGCCAGTACCGGACTCGGGAGCGCAACCGCTTCACCAGCGCCATCGACCGCGCCGCCGGCGACACCACCCCACCACGAGACAGGACAGAGGGATGACGACACAGCAAGCCCCGGCGATCCAGGTGCACGGCCTGGAGAAGTCCTACAAGGATCTGCACGTGCTGCGCGGCGTGAACTTCGAGGTGGCGCGCGGCAGCATCCTCGCCCTGCTCGGCTCCAACGGGGCGGGCAAGACCACGGCTGTGAAGATCCTTTCCACGCTGCTCAAGGCCGACGCCGGGACCGCCTGCGTAAACGGCTTCGACGTGGCCGCGCAGGCCGCGGACGTACGGGAGTCGATCAGCCTCACCGGGCAGTTCGCCGCCGTGGACGAGATCCTCACCGGGCGGGAGAACCTCGTGCTGGTCGCCCGGCTGCGACACCTCAGGAACCCCGGCAAGATCGCCGATGACCTGCTCGCCCGCTTCTCGCTCACCGACGCGGGCGGACGGAAGGTCGCGACATACTCCGGCGGCATGCGCCGCCGCCTGGACATCGCGATGAGCCTCATCGGGAACCCGCCGGTCATCTTCCTCGACGAGCCGACCACCGGCCTGGACCCCCAGGCCCGCATCGAGGTGTGGCAGGCCGTCAAGGAACTCGCCGGCCGCGGCACAACGGTGCTGCTCACCACGCAGTACCTGGACGAGGCCGAACAACTCGCCGACCGGATCGCGATCCTGCACGAGGGCCGGATCATCGTCAACGGCACCCTGGACGAGCTCAAGCAACTGCTCCCGCCCGCCAAGGTCGAATACGTCGAAAAGCAGCCGACCCTCGAGGACGTCTTCCTCACCCTCGTCGGCACGAAGGCATAAGGAACCAACGATGAGCAAGCATTTCTTCACCGACACCACCGTCCTGCTGGGACGCTCCCTGCGCCACATCACCCGCAGCCCGGACACCATCATCACTACCGCGATCATGCCGATCGCCATGATGCTGATGTTCGTCTACGTGTTCGGCGGCGCGATCAGAACAGGGTCGGACACGTCGTATGTGAACTACATGCTGCCCGGCATCCTGCTCATCACGGTCGCCTCGGGCATCGCCTACACCGCGTACCGGCTGTTCATGGACATGAAGGGCGGCATCTTCGAGCGCTTCCAGTCCATGCCGACCGCGCGGTCGTCGGTGCTGTGGGCGCATGTGCTGACCTCGCTGGTCGCCAATCTGATCTCGCTCGTGGTCGTCATGCTCGTGGCCCTGCTCATGGGCTTCCGCTCCTCGGCAGGAGTGCTGGCGTGGCTGTCGGTGGCGGGCATCCTGGTCCTGTTCACCCTGGCGTTGACCTGGATCGCCGTCATCCCCGGCTTGTCGGCAAAGACCATGGAAGGCGCGAGCGCGTTCTCCTACCCGCTCATCTTCCTGCCGTTCCTCAGCTCGGCCTTCGTGCCCACCGCCACCATGCCCGGCCCGCTGCGCTTCTTCGCCGAGCACCAGCCGGTGACCTCCATCGTCAACGCCATCCGCGACCTGTTCACCCAGCAACCGGTCGGCACCGACATCTGGATCGCCCTCGCCTGGTGCCTCGGCATCCTCATCGTCGCCTACAGCTTCGCCATGACCACGTACCGCCGCAAGATCTCCTAGGGCGTATCGATCGGGCATGTCTTGATCCCGATCAGCGCGGCGGACAGGCAGATCGCGACGCGGTCGCCCTGAACAAGTACAGCACTCCTCTCGGCTCGCTCGCGCCGCCGGGCGAAGGCTTCCAGCAGATTCGCGCGAGATGAACAGCGGGCTGTGAGCGGACCACTCAGAGCACGTGCGGCAGCCGCTGCTCCTTGCCCGTGCGAGTGACGAACGACCGCCATCGTGGGCCAGAGCATGTGGCTCGGCTTCCATTCCCTGCACGCATCCTTCGAGCTCCACACGACACATACCATCGCGAAACCAGGACAGATCATGACTGAATCCCTCCACACTGTCACCACGATGCCGACGGCGCGTCAGCTGGGCTGTCCCTTCGACCCGCCCAAGGAGCTGATCGAGATCCGCGAGCACGGCCCGATCAGCCGATTCACCTTCCCCGACGGGCACCCGGGCTGGCTGGTCACCGGATTCGACCTGGTCAGGGCAGTGCTGGCCGACCCGCGGTTCAGCTCGCGCAAGGAGCTCATGCGCCACCATCCGACCATCGACTACGGCGACATCGAGGTCCCCCCGGCGCCGCCCGGCGAGTTCCTGCTGATGGACGATCCGCAGCACAGCCGCTACCGCAAGCCGCTGGTGGGCAAGTTCACCGTACGGCGGATGCGACTGCTGACCGAGCGGATCGAGCAGGTCACCGCCGAGCACCTGGACGCCATGGAGCAGGCCGGGCCGACGGCTGACCTGGTGACCGCGTTCGCCAAGCCGATACCGGCCATCGTGATCTGTGAGCTGCTGGGCGTGCCGTACGAGGACCGGGGCCGTTTCCAGGAGAACATCGACAAGTTCCTCGGCGGGGAGGTCAGCGACGAGGAGCTGTACGCGGCCTACACCGCGACCCAGACCTACCTCGCCGAACTGGTGGCCGCCAAGCGCGCCAACCCCACCGACGACGTGCTCAGCGACCTGCTCGACAGCGACCTCACCGATGAGGAACTGCAGGGCATGGCCCTGATCCTGCTGTCGGCCGGGTTCGACACCACCGCGAACATGCTGGCGCTGGGCACCTTCGCGCTGCTGCAGAACCCGGAGCAGCTGGCCGCACTGCGCGCCGAACCCGCGCTCACCGACAAGGCCGTGGAGGAGCTGCTGCGCTATCTGAGCGTCGCCAAGGGGTCCGGGCGGGTGGCGCTGGAGGACGTCGAGCTGGGCGGCCAGACCATCAAGGCCGGTACGACGGTCCTGCTGTCGTACAACACCGCCAACCGCGACCCCGAGCGTTTCCCCGATCCCCACGCGCTGAACCTGCGCCGGCAGGACGGCGGGCATCTGGCCTTCGGTCACGGCATCCACCAGTGCCTGGGTCAGCAGCTGGCCCGGGTGGAGATGCGGGTCGCGTTCCCTGCGCTGATCAACCGCTTCCCCACGCTGCGCCTGGCCGTACCGGCCGAAGAGGTCGCCCTGCGCCCGGAGACCGCCGACATCTACGGTGTCAAGAGCCTCCCGGTCACCTGGGACGCGTAACCACGAACCGATGACAGGCGAGGCTTCGTACGGGCCGGACGCTTCACGTGCCGCGCTGGAACAGTCGGAACAGGCACCTTGACCAACCCCGAGGTCTACGTTACGGGTGGCTGGCGCGCGGCTGAGTTCCCGGCCGCGAACATGCTCGCGGATGCCCGATCGGTGGCGCGGATGTACGCCGCCACGGTCAGCGACGTCGATGAGGTGCGGCTGCTCGAACCGTCGACGGTCGAGAGGATGACCGTCGTCCAGCCCGACAGGACGCCAATGCACGGACTGCCGCCGGGGCCGAACCGGGGTTGGGGAACGAACGGACAGCCATTGGCGATGCGAACGATCAACCGGGCGGCGATGTCGCCGGTCGTAGCGTGTTCAGACGGGCGGCTTCAGGTGTCGGCTCAGCACGTCGGCCTCCGCGCGGAGCCGTTCGGCCCTCTAAGTCCGGCCCGAGTTCGAGAAGGCCCTGGCCACCGCCCGGCAGATCAAGGCCCACGCCCCGCACTGCCGCGTCATCCTCACCGTGTACGAGATGAAACGGCTCGGCCGCGACGCCGGCGAACCCGTCGAGCAGGTCCGCAAGGCCCAGCGCTACCCCGACGCCGTCCAACAGGCCCGCGACGAGTACGCCACCATCCGCAAGGGGTCCTAACCTCGCTAACCCGCGGATCCCGCGTCCTGTTCGCCCCGTAAGGGTTGCAGTATGGGAGAACCGGTTACCAAGGCACTACTGCTCGCAGCGGCGACGCGCCATATGGACGGTGATGTCGGCGGTAATCCCCACCGTCGCGGGCAGAACCCGCATGATCCGGCCAAACACCTGCTCTTGCTCCAAGGCCGGCAACATGAGATAGGCCGAGACCGTCGAGAGATAGCCAACGTAGTCGCGAGCACTCATCGTCAAGCGCCGCTCGACCACAGACTGCTGAACATCAGTGAACCATGCAGATCGCTGGAGCTCCGTACCCGGCCACTGCATGTCTTGCTCCGGCGGCGTCCCATCGGGAGACGGAACATCGTCGCTCGCCAAGAACGGTGACCGCGCCACACGAACTGCTTCCTCCACAGCTGGGTCAGCCAGCTGAATCGGCCCGCCGAACGAGGCGAACACTCCTCCATCCTCCAGAAGCGCAGCCATGCGTGACCACCGACCCTTCGGTTCAGTCCAATGCAACGCCGCTGCCGCATAAACCAGCCCGTACCTCCCACCCGGTCGCACGTCCTCGAAGGCGGCTTGCACGGTCCTGACGTTCGTCGGCACGTGCTTACGCAGCTCGGCGAGCATGGCACCATCAGGCTCGGTCGCGGTGACCGTGATTCCTCGTTGAGCGAATAGGCGGGTCGCCTTGCCTGTTCCAGCGCCGATTTCGAGGGCGGCCCGCACTGGCTGAGCCGTGTACGCCATCACTCTTTGGAAGAGCTCCACGGGATACCCCGGCCGGAACTGTTCGTATGCTTCCGCAATCGCTCCGAAGCTCAGCGCGCGATTAGACATGCCGAGCATCTTGACACAAGCTGTGCCAGCAACGCTTGATCTTTCGCCTGGCCAACCACCCACTCGGTCGTGGCCAGCAGAAGCCTGAGCCATGGTGGTGAAGCTCAAGCTTCTGGCGTGGCCGGGCCCTTGGCGGCGGAGGGTATGCCACGTACGGCTCATGACGTAGGAGCCGAAGGGATCGCCGCCGCCAAGCGCCGCGAGGCCACCGGTGCCATGCTGCCCGGCAAGAAGAAGACCGGCCGGCCGCGCGTGATCGGCCCCGCCGAGCTGGCCACGCTGCGCCGCCTGGTCGACGAGGGTGCTCGGCCCACACCCTCAAAATCGGCCGCTCCACCGCCTATGCGGCACTGGTGGGACGCTGGCCGGTGTCCGCCGGTTCCTCAACCCCGAAGAAGTTGCACTGGGCAGGTGACGCCCGTCCCCGCGGTTCACCGTGTTCGCAGTGCCGCCTTGCGCTCATGCCAGCGGCGCATCATCGCGCGGGTCTCGTCCTTGAGGAACTGGATGAGCTCGAGCGTCTCGTTCAGCCGGTCGGCCGCCGGTGAGTCACCCAGGATGGCGATGCCTTCTCGCAGGTCGGCCTCGCCTCTTTCGAGGAACGGGTTCGCGAGGAGCGTGGACTCGTACCACGAGCCGTCCACGACGTAGGCGTGGCGGCGCGTTCCCGGGTCCCGTTCTGTGCGGATGAGGCGGAGCTGGACCAGGTAGCGGACGGCACCCGAGACCCCGCCGGTGCTGGCGTGCAGCCATTCCGCCAGCTCGGCCGCGGTCATCCGTCCACTCTCGCTGGCCAGGAGTGTCGCGAAGACGCGGGCGGCGAGGCGTGGGAAGCCGGCATCGGCGAGGGTGGAGGCGAAGCGCTCGACGAATTTGCCGAGCTCGTCCATCTCATCTTCGCGCACGGCGCTCCCTTCAGTCATCTGGGAACACAAGGGTACCCCAGTAACGCGAACTTTCAGTAATTATTGAAAGTTCGTGTTACTGTGTGCCGGACGGCGCACAAGGGAGACCGCTCGGCGGCAGACGGGACCCGGGTCGAGCGTCCGTGGGCCGATGCGGGCGACGGGAGACGCGCATCGCCAGGCACGTGTTGTGTTGCGGAGGAGAGAGATGAACCAACGAGCCAAGGATCGGACGCTCGGGCAACGGCTCGCCGACCTGCTGTGGACGAAGTACGCTCGGCTGCCCGCTTCGACGAGCGACTACAGCGTGACCCGCAACGTGCGGATCCCGATGAGAGACGGCGCCGAGCTGTTGGCGAATCTCTTGGAGCCGAAGGGACCGGTGTCGGGAACGATTCTCGTCAGCTCCCCTTACGGCTACAACGTGATGGGGTCGGCCATGACCGGCGGAATGTTCGCCTGCCGCGGTTATCGGGTCGTGCTGGTCCGGTGGCGGGGCACGTTCGGATCGGGGGGAACCTTCGAACCGCACATGCGGGAAGCCGACGATGCGGCCGACACCGTCGCTTGGATGCGCGAGCAGCCGTGGTTCGACGGGCGCTTCGCCACGCACGGCTTTTCATCTGTCGGCTTCGCCGCGTGGGCGTTGCTGATGGATTCGCCGCCAGAGCTGGCCACCGCGGTCATCGCGTGCGCGCCGCACAACTTCGGCGCATTCGTCTACACCGGCGGGGCGTTATTGCTCAGCACTGTGTTCGAATGGTCGTTCGCCACGACCAAGCAGGAAGAGCCGATCCTGCCTCGCATCTTTGCGGTTCTCTCTTCCCGGGGCCGGATCAAGAAGGCCCTGGCAGCGCTTCCGCTGGCCGACGCCGCCGAAGAGCTGATGGACGGGAAGGCGCCCTGGTACCGCGAGTGGGTCAGTCGGCGGGATCTGGGCGACCCCTGGTGGAAGCGCGCCGACCTGACGCAAGCGCTGGATCGGGTGCACGTCCCCGTGTTGATTCAGGGCGGCTGGCAGGACGGCTTTCTTCGCCAGACACTGGCGGGGTACGCGCGGCTGGCCGAGCGGGGCGTCGATGTCGGACTCACCATGGGCCCGTGGACGCATGCTCAGGGGGGCGCCGAGGGTGCCCGCATCCTGCTCCCCGAAGCCCTCGCCTGGTTCGACGAGCATCTGGCCGGATCAAGCGACCGGCACCGCGCCACGCCGGTCAAGGTGTTCCTCAGCGGCCCCGACGAGGGGTGGCGCGACCTTCCGGCCTGGCCGCCGGCGACGGTCGAGCAGATCCTGTATCCCCGCTCCGGCGAACTCCTGGCCGCTCAACCGGCCGACGCGGGAGAAGTGAGCGAGTTCACCTACGACCCCGCCCAGCCGACTCCCACGTACGGTGGCGCGTTCGTCACGCAGGTCTCCCTTGGAGTGACCGCGGGCTACACGGATGACAGCGCGCTCGCCTCGCGTTCCGATGTGCTGGCGTTCACGTCAGACCCGTTGACCACGGAGCTCGAAGTCGTCGGCAGCCCAGTTGTAGAACTGGGCCACAGTTCCGACAACCCCTTCGCCGACCTGTTCGTTCGCGTGTCGGAAGTGGATGCCCAAGGCCGCTCACGCAACGTCAGCGACGGGTTCGTCCGACTCGACCCTTCGGCGCCCCAGGGCCTGATTCGTATGGAGCTCGACGCCGTAGCGCACCGGTTCGCACGGAACAGCCGGATTCGGCTGGTCGTTGCGGGCGGGTCGCATCCGCGCTGGGAGCGGAACCTGGGAACAGGCGACGACCCGGCCACCTCAACGAGGATGCTGCCGTCACACCGGACGATCGACCTGTCGATCTCACGGGTCGTGGTTTCGGTCACCCAATCGCCCGGGGCATGAAGGCGCCTCTCGCGTCTGGCTGGTTCTCGCGCAAGCGCCGCCACGCACCGGTTCACGACCATTACATAGCTCAGCGGGCGATCTAAGCGCAGGTCTTCTGCTCGACGTCACACCGTTTGACCTCGGGGTAGCGCGTTGACGGCCTGTCCAGCAGGGGCTGGGGCTTGTGGCGCAGGTGCAGGTCGAGGAAGGCCCGAACGGTGCTGCGGGTGATCTCAACCGCGCGCTCTGCGGACAGGCCGGGATTGCGGTGGATACCGAGCTGCTCCACCAGCAGCGCGGTGTCGGTGAAGGAGGCATGCTCTGCCCCGGCCACCACGAGCCAGCGCTTCCATCCCGTCAGATGTGCCCAGTCACGTTCCCACGTGGTGTCCTTGCCTCCCGGGCTGTGCATGGCCTGCGTGCCCAGGAAGAGGAACGGCCGCGACAGTCCGCCGTTCGGAATGGGGAGGCCATGCGCAAGGCCGTCCAGGAAGAGCGCTCCCGGATCGCCGCGGAACTCCATGATGTCGTCACCCACAATGTGAACGTGATGGTGATCCAGGCCGGAGCGGCACGCAAGGTGATGGACACAGCCCCGGCCCAGTCGAAGCAGGCCATGCTGGCGGTCGAAGCCGGCGGCCGAGCCGCCATGGCCGAACTACGCCACGTCATGGGCCTGCTCGCCGGGCCGGAGAGCGAGCGGGCGGGCATCAGCGCCGACGGGCTCGAACCGCAACCGGGACTCGACCAGCTCGACTCGTTGGTCGAACGCGTCCGCGCAGCCGGAGTGCCGGTCAGCATCGAGATCTCCCCGCCGCCCGGCCCGCTGCCGCCCGGGGTGGACCTGGCCGTCTACCGCGTCGTTCAGGAGGCGCTGACCAACACGATCAAGCACGCGGCGGGTGCAAGGGCGTCCGTCACCATCGGCCACCGCGGCGACTGGCTGGAGATCGAGATCACCGACACCGGCGGCAGACACACGACACGCGCCGGAGACGGCCAGGGCCGGGGGCTGATCGGGCTGCGAGAGCGGCTCGCCCTCTACGGCGGCACCCTCCAGGCCGGGCCGCAGAGCGACGGCGGCTACCAGATCAAGGCGCGGGTTCCGTGGACCACCACATGAACAGCCCCATGCGCGTGGTCATCGCCGACGACCAAGCACTGGTACGCAGCGGGTTCGGGATGATCCTCGCCGCCGACGGCATCGAAGTGACGGCCGAGGCGGCCAACGGAGCAGAAGCCGTCGCCGCCGTCCGGCGTACTCGACCCGACGTCGTGCTCATGGACATCCGCATGCCGCAGATGGACGGCCTCGAAGCCACCCGGCAGATCATGGCGGACGGCACGAACGAGACCCGCGTCCTCATATTGACCACGTACGACCTCGACCACTACGTCTACGCCGCACTCACCGCAGGGGCCAGCGGCTTCCTGCTCAAGGACGTCACACCCGAGCACCTGGTGGCCGCGGTGCGCCTGGTGCGCGCAGGCGACGCCCTGCTCGCACCGACGATCACCCGCCGCCTTGTCGAGCGGTTCGCCCGCCGCGACGAGGCCGAACCAGCCGTACACCGGGATCTGTCGGAGCTGACACCCCGGGAACTGGAGGTGCTGCGCCTCCTCGCCACCGGGCTGAGCAACGCCGAGCTCGCTGACCGACTGAGCCTCAGCCCGACGACGGTGAAGACCCATGTCGCGCGCATCCTGTCCAAGCTCGGCCTCCGGGACCGGGTCCAGGCGGTCGTACTCGCCTACGAGACCGGGTTGATCGCGCCAGGCTCGCCCGCCGACCGGCCGCCAGGGAGTATGCCTGGGCGCTGAGAGCTGGTCGCTTGAGTCCCTCTCCCGCTCCAGTGCGCGCGCCCCGCTGCTCGCATGGTGTCGTCGTCGAGGTGCCGCTGCAGGTTGGTGTGGATGTAGCCGGGCTCGAGCGCGTTTGCGGTGATGCCGTCGGCGGTCCAGCGCCGGGCGGCGCCGACCGCGAGCAACGCGTCGGCGGTCTTCGACTGCGCGTACGCGATCCACCGGTCGTACGGGCGGCGCTCGAAGTGCGGCGGGGCTGTTCCCGTCGTGTGTCCGCGGGGGAGTGACCGGCGACGCTCTCGTGTGTGGGGGAAGCCCAGCGACCTGGCCGCGAGGAAGGCTCGGCGGCTAGATGACCTAGCAGGCCCATGGGGCCCGCCTGGAATCGAACCAGGAGAAGGAAGCTGCCGAATGGCCTCACGACCAGAGCGCGAGGAAAGCGGGAGGACTAGAGATTCTTTTGCAGAGAAGAGGAGAAGGAAGCCCTCCCATGGCCTCGCGATCTTCACTCTATCAGGCGGGGATCAGCTCGTGCAGCGTCGCCGGCGTGTACACCCGCGCGCCCTCCGGCAGGTCGGCCGGCGCCTGCAAGCCGATGTAGGTGGTGTGCTCACCCGCCGAGCCCTTGCCCCGCAGCAGGTCGGCCAGGTACCGGACCCGCAGGTGGTCGCGTTCGACGATCGAGCGCACCAGGAGAGAGGCCGTGACGCGATTGCCTTCCACCTGGTTGAAGCGAGGGTGCCCCTTCAGGTAGAGGTGCAGCCACTTCACCTGCCAGGCGCCGTCGTCGCCGCGCAGGAACACGAGCGGCAGGGCGACGCGGCCCGCGCCGCGCAGGTCGGACTTCATCCGCACCGTGCGAGGCTCGAAGGGCATGCCCTCCTGCTGGACCTCCCTGATCATGTACCCGAAGAACGCCTCCGCCGCCTCGTCGAACGCCTCGCCGGCGTAGATGTTGACCTGCGGGATGATGATCGGTCGGGTCGCCTGGGCGAGGCGGATGTTGATGAACTCGCTCGCGCCGTCGGCGGCGTCGGTGAGGTCGCCGGAGTACTCGGCGAAGTCGTTGCCGTAGTTCGTCCACGAGACATGCTCGGCATTGCCGTACGAGGCGTCCAGCATCAGGGCCGACAGGTCGTAGTCGGTGCGCCGCTCTGCCTGGCGCCAGTAGACGAAGAACCGCAGCAGCTCCCCGTCCACCCGCGACAGCGAGCCGCGCGGCAGCATGCCGAGCCCGGGCGCGACGGCCTTGCCGGACAGCGGCAGGGCGACGTCGAGCACCTCCGGATCGACGATCAGCTCGCCGGGGTCCGGCAGACGCCGGGTGATCTCCTCATCCAGGATGGCCACCGCCCGCGCCACGACGTCCTCCTCCAGTCGCGAGCGTGCGTCGGCCGCCGTCCAAGCCCGGCCGCGCCGGTTGACGAAGACGCGCCCGGGGGCGACGGCGAGCCGGTTCTGCAGATGCTCGCGCAACGACAGCAGGACCCGGCCGGAGGCGCCCGCCGCGGCCTTCTCGGCGGCATCGAGCACGATGCCGGGGGCGGTGCCGGTCCGCAGCAGATGGTCGAGACGGCGCAGCAGCGCGCCGGGCGCCTTCTCCAGCAGTTGCACCGCGTCGCCGGTGCGGCCGGACCACAGGGCCTCCTCGACGCGGCTGTCGAAACTACGCGCTTGGCGTACGCCTCGCGCGACCTCGAAGACGTGAGCGGCCTGCGGGAAGCGCGGGTACTCGTGCGGGTGCAGCCGTTCGCCGAGCCGCTTCCACTGCTCCCGATGGCGGGGCACGTCGCCGAGCTTCCCCGGGGCGGCGACCGCGTCCAGGGCCTGCAGCAGGGCCCGGCGTTCGCCCCGTCGGAACGAGCGGAACCTGGTGGGGGTGGCCAGCGTGACGTCGCCGCCGGAGCAGCCGCAGGCGAGCCGGAGCACGTCGGTCACCGTGTCCACGAGCAGCGGCCGACCGGCGGCCAGGCGCACTTCGTTGATGACGGCGCGGTTCTCGCGCACCGGGATGCGTTCCGGCTCGTCGCTGCAGAAGGCGGCCAGCGTGCGCAGCGCCGCCAGGTCCTCGGCGGCCAGCGGCGCCTGCGAGCCCGCCAGCGACAGGTAGAGCTCGCGCGCCTCCGACTCCAGGCTCGCGCCCAGGTCCAGCACGGTCACCCGGTCGCCGGCCAGCGGCATGAGCTCGGCGTGCGCGGCCAGCAGGTCGGCATAGGTGTGCTGGTAACGGCCGTAGCCAGGCAGCGCGAGCAGGTTGAGCGTCGCCGGCCGGACGCGCGTGGCGGCGACCTGGTCGAGCAGCGCCGCACGCAACAAGCCCACCCAGAACTCCACAGTGTCGGGCACGTTGCGAGGGAAGTCGAGGAAGTAGGCGTTGTGCTGCACATGATCACCGACCAGGTGGCGGACAGCAGCCAACACCCGCACGCCGAGATCGACCACGGTCTCGCCGCGCAGCTTCGCCAGGCGCTCAAGCAGGGCCGCCGAGCACTTGAAACCTACGCTCAGCAGCGCGGCGTCGAGCTGGCGGGCGGCCACCTCTCCCCAGCCCGGTTGGGAACCGGTGGGCGCGTCGCCGATAGGGACACGCAGCCGCCGGGCGATGACGAGGCTTTCAAGATTGTCCACGTCCGCACCTTATAGCCGGAGCTTCCTGGCATGCCGCCGCGTTTCCGGCATGCAGGCGGCCGCGTAGCGGACGTTGCGGCACTATGCCTGACTCGCAGTCAGTTCCCCGTTCCCGTCCGCTTGCTGGCGTTCTGCTGTCCGCGGCGGTTACCGCTGTGCTCGCGTCATGCTCAGCGATCGAGCCAGTCCCCAACGACACCGCCGCGTCGACCTCGGCGTTGCCCAAGCCCTCCGCCACTTCCACTGGCGCCACCAGCACTCCTACGCCCCCTACTGCTTCGCCCACGCCATCGCTGCCCGTGCCGGCGGACGGGAAGAATTCGCGGCCAAGATGGTTGCACCGTTGACCCAGTCAGCGTTCTCCAGCGACGGTGGGTGTTCTTCCGTCATCACCGGACCGGCGGCGAACGACCCCGCCCACGTGGACCTGACCTGTCACACGGGCGAGAAGGCAGTCTTCAACAAAATGAAGCTGGAGGTTGTCGGCATCGCCAAGAAAGCCGCCGTCATCCGTATCCGGCCCAAGAAGTGACCGGCCTCAGGCCTGGCCGCGTCATCCGGTAGAACCGACTGCGGCCGTCACGGCGTCGGTGGCCGCACGGGGAGGGGCAAGGGTGAGGCCGGCTGGTGGTGCGGGTCGGCGAGCTCGTGGGCGGAGCGGACCAGCCAGATCACCATCAGGGCACCCGCAGCACCTGCAGCCGCCGTTGCGGCGCCGTGGAGGTTCCCCACGCTTGCGAGCAGCGAGCCCACAAGTCCCAGAACCAACGGCGCCACCAGGGCGGCGATGCCGTACCGGACAGTGGCCCGCTGCCAGCGGCGGTCCCACCGCTGCGCCCGAAGGACCAGCACCGTCCAGATCAGGGCCGCCAGGCCACAGATCAGCGAAAACAATTCGGGCACGGGCTGGCCGAGGACGTCGAGTGTCTTGATGGCGGCGGCGCCTCCGTACCCCAGCACACCCGTCACGCGCGCTTGACCGGCGTGCTCCAGGTTGCGTCCCAGCACCGGCTGGAACAGCAGCACGACCACACACATCACCACGGCATCGAGCGCCTCCGCCCACCAGGGCCAGGACGGCACGAGGAGGTAGAGCAGCCAGGAGGCCGCCGCGGCATACAGCGCGACCCGCAGCCGCCGCGTGTCCCGGTCCAGCTCGGGCGGCGGACCCGCCAGCGGGCCACGCAGGCACTGCCACAGCGCCCAGGCCCACGCGATGCCTGTCAGGAGCACGACGAGCACGTTCGGCCACGTCGCCGCGGCGCCTTCGGCCGCCTCCGTGAAAAGCGCCAGCCGCCACAACACGCCGAGGTCGCCGGCGGCCAGCGCGATCGCGGCGCAGATCGCCAGCGCGGCAACGTACACGCCCACGACAAGCAGGGCGAGGATCCCTAAACGGTGACGACGGAGCACGCGGCACTTCCTGGGGGCGAAGGGGAGCGGACGCCCACCCTAACGGCGCGTGGCAACGAAGTCGACCAAGCATCCCGGCGACCGGCTTGTCCTGTTCGTCACGGGCGAGCCGGCGTCACAAGGGGGGCTTTGCCTGTCCCGTTCATAGTGCTCACCGTTCCACATGCCGCATGCTGGAAGCGGGGAGTTCGCCGGTGATCTGGGAAGGGGGCGTTCGTGAGGATCGGGTCCGTGAAGCGGCCTGTACGAGTTGCTGTCATCGGAGTGGGCATCCTGGGAGCCAGCGTGGGCTGGAACCTGTCCCGGCACGGCGCCAAGGTGATCTTCATCGACGCAGGCCAGCCGGGTGAAGGCGTCACCAACTGGTCTTTCTCGTGGGTCAATGCCAGCAACAAGACCGCGCGTAAGTCCTACTTCGAGCTGAACGTCGCGGGCATGGCTGCGCACCGTGAGCTTGCCAGGACCATCGGGCCAGATTCATGGTGGTATCCCAGCGGCCACCTGCGCTGGGCAGACGATCCAGCAGCGGAGGCCAAGCTCCTGAAAACAGCCGGACTGCTGGCTGGCTGGGACTACCGGGTCGAGGTGTGCACGGGGGCCGAGGTGCGCCGCCGCCTCGAACCTGCTCTCACGATGCCCGGCGAGGTTCCAGTCATGTACTACCCCGACGAAGCCTGGGTGCATGGACGTCATCTCGTCGGCCGCCTGGTCGGCCAGGCCGTTGCCGCCGGCGCCGAGCACCGGTTCGGCACCGCGGTCTGTGACATCGGCACCGGTGCCGACGGGAGCATCCGGACAGTTGCTCTTTCCGATGGGAGCTGTCTCGACGTCAACATCGTCGTGAACGCAGCAGGTCCCAGCGCCTCCCACGTCGCCGAGCTCATCGCACGGCACTTGCCGATGCGCCGGGAACCCGGCGTCATCACCCGGATCAGCTCTGCCCAGGTCCCGGTTCGCCGGGTCATGCACGCGCCTCACATCGAGATCCGTCCCGACGGAGACGCTTCGGTGGTGCTCCACAGCCGCGAGATCGACGCGCTCATCGACACCGGCGAAGATCCAGCGGAACTCGCACGGCTGCTCCACGAATCGGCGCGGCACGTCGTTCCCGAGTTCGGCAACGCGCGCATCGTACAGACACGGGTAGCCGACCGGCCCATCCCAGCCGACGGATTCCCCTCGGTGGGAGCGGTGCCGTCTGTGCCCGGCTACTACGAGGCCGTTTCCCACAGCGGCATCACGCTCGGGCCGCTAATCGGCCGGCTGCTTGCTTCGGAGATCCTCAGCGGGAAGAGAGATGAGATGCTTGCGGACTTCCGCCCGGAGCGGTTCCCCTCGTGACAGCCCGGGCAAGCGCCACCAAAGCCCGTAGATGAGTGCGGGTCCGGAGAACCCGGGTGAAGGGTCCCGGGCAACCGGCGCCCCTCGTCCTCATCAAGACATTCCGCGGCGCTGGGCGTCGTCGTATTCGCTCTGCCACCGGCGGGTGACGTCGGTAGGTTCCTGTCCGCCGTACCGCGTCAAAGTGCGGGCGGCGTTCACCAAGGCGATGGAGTCCGCCCGCACGGTCAGGAAGGCCATGACTGGGCATGAAAGGGCCGATCACAGGCCCCGGCCGCGGTGTCCGCCGATCTGGCGCAGCGCCCCGTGCGGTGAACGGGGACAGATTCCAGGCTGGCGACGTGTGCACCGCTCGCGGGCCTGACCACGTGGCAGATCCGCGTCGACGTCGCCCGCATCGACCCCGGACAGCGCGTGCCCGTCGCGGCCGCAGCCGGCGGAGGGGCACCTGGTGTACGGGCACCTGAAGGGCGACACCGTGCCCCGCCAGCCAAAGAAGACCCCTCGGTAGGACCGGTACGCAGTTGGGCGAAGACGACCTTGGCATGGTCGTCGTCGCCACACCCACTCGCTTACGGTCCCGGCTTGCACCTCAGCTATTTAGCGCTACTATGTACCAGTAGTCAGCAACATTGAGTAGCTGAAAGGGGGTGCTCCATGGGCAAGCAGATGACGGAGATGCTCAAGGGAACGCTGGAGGGCATCGTGCTGGCGATCCTGTCCGGCCGGTCCGCCTACGGCTACGAGATCACGGCGTGGCTGCGGGATCAGGGCTTCTCCGACATCGCCGAGGGCACCATCTACGCGCTGCTGGTCAGGATCGAGCAGCGCGGCCTGGTCGACGTGGAGAAGGTCCCGTCCGACAAGGGACCGCCGCGCAAGGTGTACTCCCTCAACGATCAGGGACGGGAGTATCTCGAAGAATTCTGGAGGACCTGGAGCTTCCTCGCAGAACGGCTCGAACAGCTCCGCGAAGGAGGCAGATGACCATGTCCGACGCTGAAAAGGGCGGCTTCCTCGCAAAGGTGATCGGCCCCAAGCGGCGGTGGCGCGAGTACAAGGCGCGCAGGGAGCAGCTCCCCGAGAACTACCGCACGGCGGTCGAAGCGATCGAGCGGTACCTGATGCACTTCGTGCCGACCGACGGCGACAGCAATGCGTCGATGTTCGAGGACCTCGCCGACCTGTTCGAACAGGCCGCGGCGGACGGGACGCCGATCCGCGAGATCGTCGGGGAGGACCCGGTGGAGTTCGCCGAGGCGTTCGTCGAAAACTACTCCGAAGGTGGCTACGCCCCCACCCGTGAGCGGAAGCGGCTGACCGACGCCATCACGCGCGCTGCCGACGAATAGACCAGAAAAGCAGACCAGACAGTCCGATAACGACACGGCACATCGTGCCCCGGGCCGAGCCCCACTTTCATCGACTGTCTGCACCACGCGGCCACGGGTCATGCCCGGCCGGCTACTTCTCGCCGCGGTTCAGCGGCGCGTCAAGACGGCGACAGCCAGTATCAGAGCGGTTGGCGATGGTGGACGCCATGAACCGTTCAGCGAATGCGCCCCGGGGCTGCGAACCGGGCAACGCCGCGCCCACCCCCGCCCCCCGTGCGTCGCCCATGCAAAAGCCCATGAGCGCCACGCGGGGACGGGTCCCGCAAGATCAAACACTGGGTGTGTCGAACACTGTATGCAAGGAGATTCTTGATGGGACAAGGCAACAGCGGCTTCTCCGAAGCAGGGCTGCGCAGACTGCGCGAGGTGCTGGCACGGCATGTCGAGTCCGGGAGGATTCCTGGGCTCGTCGCCCTGGTCAGCCGGGGCGAGGAGACACACGTCGAAGCGATCGGTACGATGCGCCATGACGGTGGCGCGCCGATGCGCCGGGACACCATCTTCAGGATGGCCTCGACGACCAAGCCGGTAGCGGTGGCGGCGACGATTGATGTACCAGCCGGGAGAGCGGTGGCTGTACAACGTCAGCGACGACGTGCTCGGCGTGCTCGTCGCCAGGGTCACCGGCCAGTCGTTCGAGACGTTCCTGCGCGAACGCATCTTCGATCCGCTGGGCATGAAGGACACCGGTTTCCACGTGCCCGCCGACAAGATCGACCGGCTGCCGCCCCTGTACGCCCCCGATCCGCAGACCGGAGAGTTCCTCGTGGAGGACGAGGCCGAAGGGGGACACCACAGCCGGCCTCCGGCGTTCCAGTCAGGCGGCGGCGGACTCGACTCAACCGTCGACGACTATCACGCCTACTTCCGGATGCTGCTCAACCACGGCATGCACGGCAGCGAACGGATCCTGTCCCGGCCCGCCGTCGAGCTGATGACCACCAACCGCCTCACGCCCGAGCAACATGCCGCCCTACAGGCCTGGGCCCGCAGCGTCGTCCATCTCTCACACGGCACGGGGCAGCACGGCGGCTGGGGCTTCGGGATGACGGTGCGCACCTACCGCGGCGACTACGCCCCCATCGGCCAGTTCGGCTGGGACGGCGGAGCCGGCACCACGACCTACGCCGACCCGGACAACCAGCTCGTCGGCATCCTGCTCACCCAGACCGGGATGTCCACCCCGGATTCGGCGCGGGCCATCCACGACTTCTGGACCACCCTCTACCAGGCAATCGACCACTGACCCGCCTACCTGGTCGAGGTCGGTACGGCACAAGAGCTCTACCAGGCTCCGGCCTTCGACGCCACCACGTTCTGCGATCAGCTGCACGACCGGAAGGCATCCCGCAGCTCAAGCGGTACGGCCCAGGACGACAGCGCCCACGCCAAGCGGATACAGCAGCTGATCAAGTCGTGGATGCCGGAACGCTCGTTGCTGAGCATCGTCTCGCGGACCGCGCACTCGCTGGAGTGTGGCGCCGGTGACGGTCCACCAGCTGCTCACTCACACCGCAGGCGTCCCTCCTAGCCCTGGACGGCACCGAACGCGATGACATCCGTCGGGAGGGTAAGCCGCCGACCCCAGCAGCAGCAGGAACAACGCGACCAGGAGTGCATCTGCTCGTTCGCGTACAGCCTCTATGGGTCGCCGGTGGCTGGCGAGCGCATGATCTGGTTCATGACTGCGGTTGCGAACCGGGAGGCCAGTCAGAGCCTGCCGAGGGCTTTGGCCAGCGCGGTCGCGGTGGAGGCGATCACCTTGTCGTCATGCGGGGTGTCGTCGGTGTTGCGGTTGGTGAACACCGACAGGATCATCGGCGCGTCAGACCCGGGCGACCAGACGATCGCCAGGTCGTTTGCGGTGCCGTAGTTGCTCGCGCCGCCGGTGCCGGTCTTGTCGCCGACCGTCCAGTCCTTGGGGAGTCCCGCCCGGATCCGGTTGGCGCCGGTGAGGCTGGCCTTCAGCCAGCCGACCAGCCGCGCCCGGTCGCGGTTGTGGAGGGTCTTACCGGTGGTGAGCTTGGCGAACGTCTGCGCGGCCGCCGCGGGGGTGGTGGTGTCGCGCTCTTCGCCAGGCTTCCACTCGGTCAGGCCGGGCTCCGGTCGGTCCAGGCGACTCGTCCGATCGCCGGTGGCGCGGAAGAACTCGGTCAGGCCGCGCGGCCCGCCGATCTGCTTCAGCAGCGTGTTGCCCGCGAAGCCGTCGGATTTGGTGATCCCGGCGCGGCACAGCTGTGCAGGTGTCATGCCGGTGTCGGTGTATTCGGTGGTCTCTGGGGAGTTCGTGGTCAGCCCGGCCATCTCTTCAGGCTTCCAGCGAACCACCTTGTCCATCAGCCCGGGGTCGCTGGTGCGTGCCTTGTGCAGTACTGCCGCGCAGGCGAACACCTTGAACATGGAGTTGAAAGGAAAGCGCTCGTCAGCCCGGTAGCCGACCGTTTTACCGGTTCCCAGGTCGATGCCCACCGCGCCGATACGCCCCTGGTAGGACTTCTCATGTTCCTGCAGCGTCTTGTTCAGGTCGGAGTCGGAGGGGGCGTTGGTCCCCGTCCGGACGGCGACGCTGGAGGCACTCGTCTCGCCCGTGAGGGCAACCGCCGCGTCGGCGGGGCCGCCCAGCAGCGCAGAAGCGGTCAATGTCGCGATCCCTAGCCGCGGGAGTACATGTGTCATGCCGAAGAGGAGATCAGAAGCTAGCCAGGGATGTCCAATATTGATATTGATCATTTCGTCATATCGATATGGATATCAGCAGGTGTCTCAAGCGCAGATGACGCCGATGAGTGTGCAGCGTGACCTGCCAAGACCCACAGGGCAGTCGGCTGCCTAAGGCGCCTGCCGGACTCGGGGAGACGTGGTGGCGCCGAAGTGCCATAAGTCCCGCTTTGGCGCAAGACATCGCGGGCCAGGAGGCTCAGCCACGGGCGGCCTCCTCCATGACCTTGCGCGCGTCGCGTTCGAACGACGTCCGGGCCCTGAGCGTGAGCAGCCCGCCCGCGATCATCGGGGGCACCAGGATGTACATCCCGGCGAGCAGTGACCCGAACCGGTCCGAGGCGATGCCGACGACCAGGGAGCCGAAGGCGCCGCCGCCCGTGGTGAGCAGCTGCAGGACGGCGAAGCCGAGCCCGCGCGAGGCGGCGGGGACCACGTCCGCCAGGCACGCCGTCAGGTTGGGCATCGCGATCGCCAGCAGCGAGCAGGCCAGCAGGACCAGCACGGCCATCGCGCCGATCGACTCCATCGACAGCGCCCCGGCCAGGACCAGCGAGCCGGCCGTGAGGCCGCTGCCACCGGCCAGCAGCCGGCCGCCCTTGCGCGTGCCGTGCCATTTGCGGCCCAGCCACGTGCCGACCAGGGTGCCGGTCAGCGTGCCCGCGACCGGGATCAACCCGGTCAGCGAGCCTGCTGTGCCCGTGCCGACGCCGAGGCTGCGCACCATGAACGTGGGCAGCCAGTAGAAGATCCCGGACAGGCCGAACGTGAGGAGACAGAGGCCGGCGCAGACGAAGACCAGGGTGGGGATGGCGAGAACCTGCCGCAACTGCCGCCAGAACGGCAACCGCACCACGGCCGCGGACCCCGGAGATACGGCGGAAGCATGCGTGGGAAAGACCAGGGCAGCGCGCGCCGCGGAGGCCGAGGGAACATCGCCTGCGGCCACCAGCCGGTCCAGCCGGCCGCGGGGCGGCTCGCGTAGCAGCCAGACGAGCAGGGCCGTGAGCACGCCGGGGACGACCATGACGAGGAACGCCGTACGCCACGAGAACGCCTCCGCCAGCACCCCGCCGAGCAGCGTCCCGACGCCCCCGAGGTGCGTGGTGACCCGCGTGAACCCGTACGCCTTCGCCCGGCTGACCGGCGGGTAGTAGTCGGCGAGGAGGCTGCCGGCGGCGGGGTTGTCGATGTTCTCGGCCGCGGCCAGGAGCACGCGCATCAGGTAGAACATCAGGAAGCCCGTGGCCAGGCCGGAGCCCAGCGTGGCGACCGCCCAGACGAGGACGACAACCGCGATGATCCGGGTACGGCTGAGCCGGTCCGCCAGATACCCGGCGGGCAGGGCCACGACTGCCGCGGCCAGCGCGGCCGCCGTCGGGATCGAGCCGGCAGCCGTGTCGCTGAAGCCCCATTCGCCCTGGATGGCCGGGAGCACGCCGGAGAGCAGGTTGTGCTCGATCCGGTCCACGAATCCGACGACGAACAGGACCGCCAGCGGCGCCCACCCGAACGGCGCGCGCGAGCCCACGTCGATGGCACCGGCGCGCGGCGAACCCAACGTCCCGACCATGCCCACCCTTCGGTTCGAAATTCTAGAACGTTGTTCTAGTATCTCAGAGTAGGGCGGTCGCCGGATTGCCAAATAAGGGGGCGCACGCTCACCACGCCTATTCCGTGCACTGGGTGGGGGCCAGCCTAACGGACACCCCGGTTCACACCGCCTCATGGCAAGGCACATGGCAGGGATGGCCGCTGCCGCCCTGCCATGTGCCTTGCTCGATGGACAGGGCTTACCAGCGCTCCACAAGGTGCTCGCGACCAGACGGCGGATCATACGGCTCCGGCCAGTAGTCGACGATCCGGCTGATCAGCCCCTGGTCGGAAATCTCGAACCACACGCACGCGTCCTGATGCTCGGCGCCGACCCGCGCGTCGATCCACGCCGCAGCATGGCGACCATCGGCGACGATGCGCCGCGTTTGAAGGTGCCAGTCACCGGGATACTCCATGTTGAACTGGAGGAAGGCCGACTTCCCGCGGATCCGTTCCCGGGTTTGCGGCATCTCGTACACCACATCCTCGGCGAGCAGGGCGCCGAAGCTCTCCCAGTCACGCCGCTCGGCGCTGTCGATGTAGGCATGTACGGCACCTCGGCTGCTGGCGGTCTCATCCATACGCCGGAGGTTATTAGGTCGCCGGGCAGAGCACGGCTTCGACGGCCTTGATCATTGCGAGGACGACAGCGCGGGTGTCGGCGGTGTTCAGCGTGACAGAGATGGCGAACTGGCGCCGGCCGTCGGCCGAGGCGAAGGTCAACGCGGTGAGACCGGGTGCCGAACCGCCGGGCATGGCGCCTTTCAGCGTCCCTCCGCACAAACCCGCGCCCTGTTGCCCGCCGCCATTAGCCTGCGGTTGGGTGAGGACCTGCTGCAGTGACGGCGGCAGCAGCTTGCCACGGGTGAAGGCTCGCTGGAAGGCGCTGACGTCACGTGTGGTGGAGACGACGCCTCCGGCTCCGTTGCCGTAACTGGCGTTGAACCGGTGCACGTCGCGCAGCATGCCGGTGGAGTCGGGGTAGTAGCCGTGCCCGTGCGGGCCTTTGATGCCCTGCGGAGGCTTGGTGAGCTGGTAGGTCCCGGTCATGCCCAGCGGGCGGAAGAGGCGCCGCTTGAGCTCGTCCGCCAGGGTGTGGCCGGTCAGCTTTTCGATGATCATGCCGATGAGGGTGTAGTTGGTGTTGGAGTAGCTGAACTTCTCGCCGGGCTCCCCGGTGCGCGGCCACCCGCGGGTCATCTTCACGATGTCGATCGGCCGGTAGTAGGTGGTGAAGTCGAAGACGTCGAACGCCGGCGTCGTTGAAGAACCCTTGCGGAACCAGTCGGGGATGCCGGACGTGTGCTGGATCAACTGCCGCACGGTGATCTCGTCGGCCCGCTCCACCAGACCGTCGGCGGCCACCTCGGGCAGCAGGTCGCCGAGCTTGTCCGCCAGGCCGAGCTTGCCTTCCTCGACCAGTTGGAGCAGCACGGTGGCCACCATCTGCTTGGACTGTGACCCGATGCGGAAGCGCGAGTCCGGCGGGATCTTGCCTCCCTTGCCGTCGAGCAGCCGCGATCCTGCGGATCCCTGGCCGGCCGGCTTGCCGTCCACGTATGCCCCGCCGATGGCGCCCACCACGCCGGGGGTCTTGGCCAGGGCTTCCATCGCCTGCTGGACGTCTCCGATGTCGGGCCTGTCAGTAGGAGGACTGGCCGGCGATTGAGCCGGGGCGGTACGAGCGGGGGTCGCCGCCGCGGGCGGGGTCGCGGCCAGCAGCAGGGTCGCCGCGGTCGCGGCGGTGATGGTGCGGACAACGGTCGCGTGATTCACGGAAAACAACTTTCTCGGAGTCGGACTCAGGCGAAGCGGTCAGGAAGCCGCGGCGGCCCTCGGCCGGGCGCTTCCGATGATGATCTGTCGTGCCGTCTCGACGATGGGTGCGATGGGGGTGTCGTAGTTGCTGAGGACCAGCGCCACCCAGTCGAGGCCGGGATAGGTGTCCAGGTAGTTGGCGGCGCCGGCGGCGCTGCCGGAGTGTCCGACGACGTGTCGGCCGCCCACGATGGCGTCGATGAAGCCGTAGCCGTAGAACAGGTGCTGTCGGGTGAGGCCCTGCTGCTCTGACGGAGGCATGATCATCTTTCCGGTGGTGATCAGTTCGGCGTAGGCGGGGCCGAGCAGGGCGCCGTTCCACAGGGCACGTGCGAAGGCGAGCAGGTCAGTGGCGGTGGAGTAGGCGCCGCGGTGCGGCCCGCCGACGAACGGGAAGAAGTCGCTGGTGGTGAAGTCGACACGGGAACCGGACGGCTGGGACGCATAGGGGCGTGCGATGGTCCGCTCGGCTGTCACCTGGGCCTTGGTGAAGAAGTCCGAGTGGGTCATCCCGGCCGGGGCGAAGACGTGCTCGCGGACGTAGTCGTAGTAGGACCGTCCCGACACCGTGGCCACGATCTCCCCGAGCAGGAAGAATCCGTCGTTGCTGTAGCGGTACTGGGTCCCTGGGGTGAACTGCAGCGGCAGAGCGCGGATGGCTTTCGCGGTGCCGTCCCACACCTTCTGGACCGTGTCCCATTCCGGTCTGGTCGGCGGTTGGGAGCCGACGGCCGGCCTGCCGACGCCGGAGGTGTGCGTCAGGAGCTGGTGAACGGTGACGGTCTGGCCGATCTCCGCCGGGAACCCCTGGAGGTAGGTGCCGAGCTTCTCGTGGAAGGCGATCTTGCCTTGCTGTGCGAGCTGGGCGACCGCCACCGCGGTGCAGGTCTTGGTCACCGACGCGATGTCGAAACGGGTGTCCAACCGGTTGGGAACCGAGGAGGCCTTGTTCGCCATGCCGTAGGCGCGCCGCAGCACCGGCCTGCCCTGATGGGCCACCAGCAGGACGCCGGAGAACAGGTCCTTGCCGGCCCGGTCCGCGACGAAACGGTCGAGCTTTCCGCCAGGCCGCAGATCGGCAGGAATCGAGCCGGAGGCCGAAGCCTCCGCCTGTGCGGGCTGACCGGCCGTGAGCAGCCCGGCCGCGATCGGAGCGGCGCCCAGCAGCCCGAGTACGGAACGCCGGGAGGTGCGCGAAGTGGACGTTTCGTGGGTCATGACAGGCTCGTCTCCTCGTAAACGGCTGTCGCGATCTCGCCCAGCGCCTGGCCCGCGGCATCGAGAAGATCGGCAGAGGTGGGATGCTGCTCCATGAATGCCGCGAACGCCGTCCTGGAGCCGTCGGGAAGATCGATGTACCCTGCCAGCGCCTTGGCGACCAGCGGCTCGCCCGTGTCGGGGGATGTCGTACCTGCTGTCCCAGTCTTGGCGTGGACATGACCCGCGGCGGGCGAGCCCTCCTCAACGTCGGCCAAGGTCCCGTCCCTGCCCATGATGGGCAGCGCCTGGTGGAATTCGCGGAAGTACCGCTGCCGCGCCATGTGGCGCAGGAACCCGATGAAGAAGTCCGGCGTGTATCTCACGTCGGCGGCGCCCGGCGGGTTCGGGTCCAGCCCCGCCTGCTGGAAGAGCCGGCTCTGGAGTTCTTCGCCCCGCTGCTTGGCGTTGCGCGCATCGCGTCCGGCGATCGCCCCGACCAGATAGGGGAAGTGGACGGTATGCACGTTCGAACTCACCTTGAGCATGACCTTCACCTCCTCCGACAACGGCAGCGAGACCTGCTCCGCAAGGAGGTTGCGCGGATTGTCATATGCCGCCGGCTGATCGCGGCCCGCAGCGGCGTCCACGCCGATCCCGGCGTCCCCGAGCGCGGTGGTGAAGGCGGTCTCAGCAAATCGTGTGGGGCCGGGCACGTGGTAGGCGATGAACTGCTCTTCACCCCCGAGGACGACGTCGCCGACGAGCCGCACCTGCCGCGTGCCGGCCGAGCTCGCGACGTCACCGGTGAACGTCAGCCGTCGTGCGTCCGCCGCCCTGTCCGCGGCGATGGTGGTCACCTCGTTGGCGATCTGTACGTATCCGGTGTCCGGCGACAACCTCACCAGCCCCGGCGCCCCGACCCGCGCCCCTGGCCGCACTGACACGTCCACGACGTTGTCGTTGACCATCATGGGCGACACCGCGGCCTTGATGCCGTCGCTGAAGATGTCCTCCAGCCCTTCACGGAACAGAGAGGCGTCGACCAGCACGCCGCCTTCGACGCGACGGATTCCCCGGGCTCTCACCTGGCGGGCAAGACCCCGAATTGTCCCCAGCGGGTCACCCGCGAGCGGCTTGGCGTTGTAAGTGTGGTCGGGATCCGGCAGGGAAAGCGTGCCGTCGCGCTGGACGCGGCCGCCCAGCAGCAGGTCCCCGCCCGCCACAAGAACCAGATCGCCCTTCAGAACGCCTCGCGCCACCGGCCCTGTGCGATACACCCTGGTACGGAAGCGATAGCCGCCACCCAGCGTCGAGAAGGCGGTACCGGCGGGGAAGATTTTGAACGACGACCCGGCGATGAACAGCTGATCCGTGTTCATCGAATAGAGGTCTTCGCCCGAATTCAGCGAAGAGACCTTCATGCCCCAGCGGGAGCCCTGGAACTCAGGCCTGCGGATGATTTCCTGGATTCTGGCGTCGATGGCGGGACTGCCTGTCCCGCCATGGCCGGGAACTTTGAACTGGTTGACACGGAAGCCGGACAGGCCGCCCATGCTCCCTAACGGAAGCGCCCCCAGCATGCCGAGCATCGCTCGCCTGGACCATGCCGGCGGCGATGATGATGATCGGTGTCGAGTCACGCCGACATGCAACACAGCGGCATGTTTCCTCACCGTTTCCGCCGCCTCGATACCCCTGAGATGACCGATCCGACAAAGAAGGCGCCCGCCGCCTGGTGTGGCGACGGTCAGTTGGCGGCGCGGGTGAGATCCTCTGCCCCGGGGACGCGAGAGAACGGCATGTCGCCCCGAGCGGGACGCCAGACAGCGGTGACACCCGCAGCGCCCAGCCGAGCCGCCGATCCGCCTCATCCATCGCCAGCAGGTCGGCGTGTACCGGCCACACCGCCGTTCCTGCTGGTCATGCAGAAGCATTGGAGGTTCGGCGCATGCTATGGCGATTTCACCACGCACCCGTCGTTGTGGAGGTTGTGGAGCCCGGCCGCGCTCTCCGCCATCCGCTGGTAGGCAGGGCACTGGGTGAAGTCGTCCGCGGTGCACTGCATGAGGTGCTCGATCAGCGCCTTGGAAGCCGATATCTCCTGTAGCCGGTGTTCCAGTTCCGCGTGGTGCCGCTGCAGGAGGGCCTGGCGTTCGGCCTGGCCGGCGACGGTGAGGATGTCGCGGATCTGCTCCAGGCTCATGCCCGCCGCTTTGGCGCGGATGATCGTCATGACGCGGATGACATGGTCTCGGGTGTAGCGGCGGCGGCCGTTGACTCTGTGGGCAGGGGTCAGCAAGCCCATGGCCTCCCAGTGGCGCAGGACATGCGGGGCGAGGTCGAACCGCTCCGCGAGTTCCCCGATCCGCATGGAATCGCTTGACTTCATGTTGACATTAACTTGCAGACTTGCCTTCACGTCAAGCGATCATCGCTAGGAGGCAAGAGATGTTCGACGTCGTCACCATCGGGGGAGGGCCGGCCGGCATGGCCGCCGCGCTGGCCCTGGGACGGGTTCACCGGACGGTGCTGCTGCTCGACGCCGGAGAGGGCCGCAACGCCGCCGCCGAGAACGTGCACAACTTCCTGACCCGGGACGGCACCCCACCGGCCGAGTTGCGCAAGCTCGGCCGCGAGGAACTGGCCGGATACCCGACGGTGCAGACCAGGACGGGGGCGGTCGCCGACGTCCGTGTGCTGGACGGGGACGGCTTCCAACTGGACCTGTCCGGAGGTGGGACGGTGGAGGCGCGGCGGCTGCTGCTGGCCACCGGGCTGGCCGACGAGCTTCCCGGCCCGCGCGGGGTGGAGGCGATGTGGGGCCGCTCCGCCTTCCACTGCCCCTACTGCCACGGCTACGAATGCACCGGCAAGCGGGTCGCGGTGCTCGGCACGGATCCGGCCCGAGTACGGCTGGCGCTGCAGTTGAGCCGCTTCGCCGCCGACGTCGCGCTGTGCACCGGCGGCCGGCCGTTCGACCCCGCGGCGCAGGCCACGCTGGTAACGCACGGTGTCGGCGTACGCTGTGAGACCGTCACCCGCCTGGAGGGCACGGACGGACAGCTGGAACAGATCGTGTTCGAAGACGGCCCATCCCTGGCCAGAGACGCGGTGTTCGTCGTCAACGTGCCACGCCAGCGCTCCGACCTCGCCGCCCGCCTTGGTTGCGCGACCTTCGCCGACGGATGTGTGGAGGTGAACGAGTTCGGCCAGACCAGTGTGCCCGGCGTGTACGCCGCCGGTGACATGGCCCGCCGGGCCAGCGTGCCGATGCCGATGGCCGCCGTCATCGCCGCGGCGGCGAGCGGCACCGTCGCCGCAGCGGTTGTCGACCAGGACCTGCTGAGCGCCGACTTCGACCTGCCCAACCCGTTCGCGCAGGCAAGGGGCTGATCGTGGTGTCCGCGGATCTCACGCAGACCGCCTCCGGCGTCCCGTCGAAGGGGGGCAGCAATGTGCCGCTGGCCACGGCCGGCCTGCTGCTCGGCATGCTGCTGTCGGTCCTGGACCAGACGGTGGTGGCCATCGCCCTGCCCGACATCGCCGCCGATCTGGGCGGCATGGACGCGATCGGCTGGATCATCACCGCGTACGTGCTGGCCTCCACCGCGACCGGCGCGCTCTACGGCCGCATCAGCGACCGGTTCGGGCGGCGCGCGGTCTTCGTCACCGCGGTCGCCGTGTTCGTCGCGGGTTCCGCGCTGTGCGGCCTGGCCCAGACGATGCCGCAACTGATCGCCGCCAGGACCGTGCAGGGCATCGGCGCGGGCGCGCTGTTCGTGCTGCCCACCATCGCGCTGTCGGAGCTGTACCCCCGGCATCTGCGCAGCAGGGTTCAGGGCTTCACCGGCGGCGTCTTCGCACTCGCCAGCGTGGGCGGTCCGCTCGCGGGTGGCGGGATCACCGACGCCTGGGGCTGGCGCTGGATCTTCTACATCAACCTGCCCCTCGGCCTGCTCAGCATGGCACTCGCCGCGTTCGCCGTGCGGTTGCCGAAGAGCGGCGGGGACGGCAAGGTCGACCTGGCGGGGGCAGCGTTGATCACAGGCGCCATCGTGGCTCTGCTGCTGGTGGCCGAATGGGGTGGCCGCACGTATGCGTGGAGCTCCGGCGTGATCCTCGCGCTGATCGGCGCCTTGGCTGTGCTGGCGGCCCTGTTCGTCTGGTGGGAACGCCGTGCGGCCAGTCCGCTGCTGCCCCTGCGGCTGTTCACCGACCCCACGCTGCGCGTCGTGCTTCCCGCCACTGCGCTGCTGGGCGCGCTGCTCGGCGGGTCGATCGTCTACCTGCCCACGTACCTGCAGGCCGCCTACGGCATGGGCGCCACTCAGGCCGGCCTGGCGCTCAATCCGTACGTCCTGACGTTCATGGCGGTCTCCTCCCTCGCCGGCGCCCGCATCGGCGCCAGCGGCCGGTTCAAGCCCTACCTGATCGCGGGCGCGGTGCTCGCGGTGCTGGGATTCACGCTGCTGAGCCGGCTAGAACCCGGCACCGCGTACGCCCTGCTCGCCGTGGAGATCGGCGTGCTGGGAGCCGGCTTCGGGCTGCTGATGCAGAACCTGGTGGTGGTTGCGCAGAACGCGGCCTCACCTGCGGATCTGGCCGCCACGACCTCCGCCACGGTGTCCATCCGCGGGCTGGGCCTCTCGCTCGGCGTGGCGGTCTTCGGCAACCTCCTCACCCGTGGGCTCCAGGACCGCGCCCCCAGCCCGGCGGCGACCGCCGCGGCCATCCCTGACGTGCTCTTCTGGGGCGTACCGGCCGCCGTCGTCCTGGTGGCGCTGATGGTCTTGCTGCCACAGCCGGTCAATCACCCGACGTAGGGCTGGACGGAGGCGGTGAAGGCGTCCCAACTCCTTCGCCTGCCGTTCCTTTCGTTGCCGGATCCGATGGGGTGGCGGACGGCCGAGGGGCGTCGCGTCTTCTTTGACGCTCCGGTGGCCCCTCACGGGTCTTGGGCGCAGCACGTCCTGGTGAGCGAGGCTGGCCTGCTGGATGTGGCCGCGGGGGTGGAGGATGTCACCGCGGCCGCGCTGGGCAACACCGGCCTGGCCGCGTGGTGCGCTCTGAGCTGGCGTGCGGGGCTCCAGCCCGGCGAGTCGGTGCTCGTGCTGGGGGCTTGCGGGGCGTTGGGGTCGGTGGCGGTGCAGGCGGCCAAGGCGCAGGGTGCTTCCTACGTCATCGCCGCCGACCGCGAAGGCTCGGCGCGCTCCAAGCCTCGATCGCGCGCTGCTTGGTGGCAGCGTCAGCACATCTACCTTGATTGAAGTACGCCCGTTCCCGCGCGGTTTGCGGGCTACTTTCCGAGCTACGTCGTCTCTGCGGTGAGCAGAGCGGTGGCCTCCTGCTGCATCGCGGCCGACCTGCGGAGGAAATCCAGGATCACTCCGAGCTGCTCGACGCTGTAGTCGGCGTACAGCTCGTTCAGGCCGCGGACGAAGTTCTCGAACAGCGGCGCCATCCGGGCCCCGAGATCGTGGTCGATCTCGACGAGGACCCGGCGCCGGTCGACGGTGTCGCGCACACGCCTGGCGAATCCCTTGCGTTCCAGCCGGTCGATCAGACCGCTGACCGACGCGGGTGCCAGGCCGGTCCTCTCCGCGATCTCCCCCGCAGTGCACGGACCGAGCCGTTCCAGCAGGTCGAGGGTCTTCTCCTCGGTCATGCTCAGCTCCATCCGCGCGCTGAGGGCGGTGTGGAACATGACCGCGGCGTTGCTCTGCTCGCGGCCCGCCGTGTGCAGCGCCGCGAGCAGATCGGCCCGCTTCGCCGCGTCTCCGCTTGCCATCGCAGCCACTCCTCTCATATATTTCGTTCGGCCGAACTAAATAAATTGTTCTCTGAGGCTAACACAGAAGGGAAGGCGGTCGACATGACCAAGGCATTGATCGTGGGCGGCGGCATCGCCGGGCCGACCATGGCCATGGCGCTGCAGCGGGCGGGAATCGACTCGGCCGTGTACGAGGCCTATGACCGGCCAGCCGACTACACCGGGATGTTTCTCAACACCGCCTCCAACGGCCTGGACGCGCTGCGCGCGATCGACGTCCACGTGGCGGAGGCGGCGGACGGCTTCCCGATGCCTCGGATGCGCATGTGGAGCGGCACCGGCAAGCCGCTCGGCGAGGTCGCCAACGGCGTCCGGCTCGCGGACGGCACGGTGAGCGTGTGCGTCAAGCGCGGCCTGCTGCAGAAGGTCCTGCGTGAGGAGGCGCTCGAGCGGGGCATCTCCGTTCAGTACGGCAAACGCCTGGAGTCCTACCAGGCCACCGGGCAGGGGGTGGTGGCCCGTTTCGCCGACGGCACCACGGCCACCGGCGACATCCTGATCGGCGCCGACGGCATCCACTCCCGCACCCGCCAGCTCATGAACCCCGAGGCGCCGAAGCCGAGCTTCACCGGCCTGGTCGGTGTCGGCGGCTACAGCCACATCGCCGGTCTCGCCCCGACCATCGGCACCCAGCACTTCGTCTTCGGCAAGCGCGCGTTCTTCGGCTACCTGGTCCGCGAGTCCGGCGAGATCTACTGGTTCGCCAACTTGCACCGTCCCGACGAACCCACCCGCGAAGAACTCGCCCAGATCTCACCGCAGGAGTGGAAGCGGCACCTGCTCGACCTGTTCGCCGACGACATGCCGCTCATCAACCAGATCATCGGCAACAGCATCGGCGAGATCGGCGCCCACCCGGTCCATGACATGCCGACCAGCCCGCTCTGGCACCGCGGCCCGGTCGTCCTCATCGGCGACGCCGTGCACGCGACCTCGCCCAGCGCGGGTCAGGGCGCCTCCATGGCAATCGAAGACGCCATCACCCTGGCCAAGTGCCTGCGCGACGCACCCGGCGCCACCGCCGCGTTCACCTCCTACGAGGAGCTCCGTCGCAACCGTGTGGAGAAGGTCGTCGCCTACTCGCGCAAGCTCAGCAACTCCAAGACGGCAGGCCCTGTCGCCCGAGTCTTCCGGGACATGATGATGCCCATCGCCTTGAAGGTCTTCGCCAGCGACAAGGCCCACGCCTGGATGTACACCCACCACATCGACTGGGACACCCCGATCAGCCAGGCCGCCTAGACGGCCTGCCTCCTGATCATGTCACTGGGTCGCGGAGCCAGATCCGGATCGACGCGGCATCGGGGGTGCCCTGGTGGATGCGCTCACGCTTGTCGAACCGAGTGGCGACGGCTCCCGCCGTATCCACTCCTCATCGGTCAGATCATGATGCCAGGTCGTGGAGGCCACGTCTTGACCCTGACACCGTGTCAGGCGATGATGCGGCGCTCGCGGCCGGGCTGCGCCGCCTGGCTCCGACGTACGAGCGGCTGAGGGCTGCACTGGACGCCCGCTAGGAGCGCCCACCAGGGCGGGCGCCCCTGCTCCCGGGGATGGTCTTGCTGCCGCGGGCGGTCGGCGCGCCGCCGGATGCCGCGCCCAGAACCTCGCGGGAGAACGGCTAGGCGAGCGGCTGGGTGATGTGTTCCGGGCGGGCGCCCAGCCCGATGAACCTGCCCATGGCATGACGCAGCGGTGGAAGCGCACGGAATGCGTCGAAGACCAGCGGCGCGTGGTCGGCGGTGTCGTCGATGAGGTCCTTGGGATAAAGCCCCCGAAGCACCCTCACCTGGAACGCCTGAGTCACCTTGGCCGGCCACTCCCTGCGTGCCTGAACTTTGGCGAGTTCGTTCTCGCTCACCTCGCCGCCGCGACGCAGAACCGGGGCGAGCAGGTTGGCGGTCGCCACTGCGTCCTGGACGGCGAGGTTGATGCCGACGCCGCCGGCGGGCGCCATGGCGTGCGCGGCATCGCCGATGAACAGCAGCCCAGGACGGTGCCAGCGGCTCAGCCGGTCGACCCGGACGGTGAGATCGTGCACCTTCTCCCAGTCGTCGATCAGGGTGACACGGTCGGCCAGGGCCGGTGCGGCCGCGCCGATCCGCTCATGGAACGCCGGCAGGCCCGCCTCGCGCAACTTCGGGTAGTCGCCCACCGGGATCGCGTAGGCGTGCTGGAAGTAGTCGCCCCGGTCGATCGAGATCAGCACGCCGCCCCGCCCGTTCTGGAAGAACGGCACCTGGTCGCCTTGCCGGCGGGGCAGGCGGAACCACAGCACGTCCATCGGCGGGGCGCTGCGTGCCGGCTCCAGCCCGGCCTGCTCCCGCGCGGTCGAGTGCCGTCCGTCGGCGGCGATCACCAGGTCGGCCCGCACCTCCAATGGTCCCTGCGTGGTGGTCGCCCGCACGCCCACCGTCCGGCCGCCCTCGGCGATCAGCTCGGTCATCCGGGCGTCGCGCATCAGCCGGAATCCCGCGTACCCAGCGGCCTTGTTCGCCAGGAAGTCCAGGAAGTCCCACTGTGGCATGAACGCGATGTAGGGGCAGCGCGCAGGCAGCCGCCGGAAGTCGGCGAAGGTGATCTGACGGCCGCCGATGCTGACGGTCACCTCGCGCATCTTGGCGTGCGGCAGCTGCAGGAACTCCTCGATCCAGCCGAGCTCGGCGATGAGCTCCAGCGTGGAGGGATGGACGGTGTCCCCCCTGAAGTCCCTGAGGAAGTCGGCGTGCTTCTCCAGCACGATGACCTCGCAACCCTGCCGGGCCAGCAGTAGCCCGGCCATCATGCCGGCGGGCCCGCCGCCGACGACGCAGCACCTGGTTCTCTCGACACGCACGATGTCTCACCCTTTCCGAGGGAAGATCAGCTCAACCAGGCTCCCGATGTCGACCGGGGTGCCGACTCCGCGGTTGACGGCCACCGTGGCGAACAGCACGCGTGCCGCGGTCTGCGTGTCATGCGGGGGCAGCTCGCCGGCGGCAACCTGCTCCGCCAGGAATCCGCCGATCAGCCGCTGCCCCTCGCTCACCAGCTCTGCCAGCGCCGCGCGGGCGTGGACGGCGCTGAAGAACACTGCCACCAGGTCGGCGTTGTCGGCCAGCAAAGCGTCGAACGCGGCCAGCAGGTCGGCCAGCGTCTGGCGAGCCGGCCGCCCACCGTGGTCGGCGGTCAGCAGCTCGCGCAGCCGCGGCAGGAAGCCCCGCTCTCTGAGCAGCGCTTCCACCAGCGCGTCCTTGCTGTCGAAGTACCGGTACAGCAGGCCGGGCGTCACGCCTGCCGCCTCGGCGAGATCCTTGATCGACGCCCCGTCCACGCCCTTGTGGGCGAAGACCCCCAGGGCCGCGTCGAGCAACTGCTCACGCCGCCACTCCGCCTGCTCTTTCCTTGTCCGCACGGGAGCCCATTCGTTGAGTAAACGTTTATTCAACGAACCTACCACTGCCGCGATCATCGAGGCAAGGAAAGCGATGCTCACCAGGCGACCGGCAGCCGCCACACCCCGTAGACAATCGAGCTCTCGCACATCGGGATCTCCTCCGCCGGAACCGCCAGGCGCAGGGTGGGAAAGCGCTCGAACAGCGCGCGGTAGGCGATGCGCATCTCGATGCGGGCGAGTTGTGTTGCCCCAGGCACTGGTGGACCCCGTGCCCGAAGGCCAGGTGCTGCCGGGCGTTCCCGCGCTCGAGCCGCAAGGTGGCGGGGTCGGCGAACCGCTCCGGGTCGCGGTTGATCGCGGCAGTCCCATGACCGCGGTCTCGCCCTTGCGGATGAGCCTGCCGCCCACCTCGACGTCCTCCAGAGCGGCGCGGTCGGGCGCGCCCCGGTGAACGATGGTGAGGTAGCGCAGCAGTTCCTCGACCGCGGCGTCGGTCAGCGCGGGGCCGGGCAGCACGGAGTGCCGCAGCTCCGGCCGGACGCTGAAGCGGGAATCGGACAGGATCGCGCGGGCTAGGCCGTAGCCGGTCACGAGCCAGCCGACATGGCCGTCGGGGAAAGCCAGGCGGGCCAGCGTCTGAGACAGAACTCTCTTATGAGAGTATACCATCATTTTTGAGTGCGGCAGAATGAGCACATGGGCAACGGCGGGCTACGCGAGCGCAAGAAGGCCAGGACCAGGGAGACGATCCTGCGTGAAGCGTTCAGGCTCTTCCGCGAGCGGGGCTACAACGCCACCACCACCGAGCAGATCGCCGAAGCTGCCGAGGTTTCCCCCGCCACCTTCTTCCGCTATTTCCCGACGAAGGAGCATCTGGTCACGCTCGATCAGTTTCCGCCCCTCATCGAGGGGATCGCGGCTCAGCCGCCGGGCGCGCCGGTCACCGTCCTGCGGGGCGCGTTCCGTACGGCGTTCGCCTCCTTGACCGCTGAGGAGATCGCGGCCGGGCACGCGCGGGAGGTGTTCGCGACGACCGTTCCCGAGCTGGTGGCGGCCAACCTGCGCAAGGCCTCCGGCGTCCTGGAGGAGATCGGCGCGCTGCTGGCGGACAAGACGGGGTGCAGGCCAGACGACCCTCGACTGCGGAACGTCATGGGGGCGGTCTTCGGGGTCGTGGCCCTGGTCTGGCTGGAGTGGGCGCGGGACTCCGAGATGGACGGGCCCGCCGAGCTCGACAAGGCACTGGAGCACTTGGAGTCGGGGCTGGGCGCGTGAGCGCCGTCCGTCAACGCCAGACGACGGTGTCGAGGAAGGCTTCCACGGCCGTCGTCACCTGGCCAAGGACCCAGGGCAGGCGCTCATCCAACGGCCGGCCCGGCGGCGGCGTCCACGAGATCAGCTCGAGGTGCGCTCCCCGGCGAGCGGCGGTTTCGCCCACATAGGCGAGCAGCCCGGCCAGTGGTCCGTAGCTGCCGCCAGGGATGATGACGGCGTGTCGCCCGGACATGGGTCAGGTCAGGCCGTGCGCCCGGCACCATTCTTCGACGCTTCCCGCCCTTGCCTCGGCCGCCTGCCGCCAGCCGGGATCTGCCGCGATCGCCTCGGAGACCGAAGCGCGGGGAGGCAGCACGGTGACGAGCCCCGTGATCCGGAAGATGCGCAGGATGCGCTCCGCGTCGGTGACGAGGGTGAGCGTGCCGCCGTGGGTGCGCTGCCGCTTGAGGCCGCCCACCAGGACTCCCAGGCCGGTCGAGTCGAGGAAGTCGACTCCGCTCATGTCGGTGACGACGTGGCGGATGCCCTTGCCCGCCAGGTCCACCAGCCGCTCGCGAAGCTGGGGAGCGGTATCCACATCGACCTCGCCCGCGACCTTCAGCACGGCGCAGTCGCCGATCGGGCCGATCACTTCTAACTGAAACTCTCGCATGTGGCGACACCCGCTTGTCATCCGTGACAGTGACAGGTAAATCTGTAGCGGTACAGTAGCTCGCCGAGGAGCCGCTGTCAATGCGGGCATATCCACGTCATTGCCTACGATGACACCAGGGGGACGGATGCGGGTTGAAGAGGCCATCGGCCGGCAGATCGCGCGGCTGCGCGCGGAGCGGCGGCTGTCGCTCACCGAGCTGGGCGAGGCCCTGGGGCGCTACCTCGACAGGCCCTGGAGCCGGCAGGCCGTTCACCAGGCCGAACGTGGCCAGCGCTCCTTCACGGCCGCCGAGCTGACCGGCCTCGCCCTGGCGCTGGACACGTCCATCCCGGCACTGTTCCGGGTGGAGGAGGGCGGGGTCGAGCTGCCCGGCGGGGCCGTCACTCCAGAGGATTACAGGGGCGTCCTGCTCAACAGGGAGCGCGAGTCGCCCATCGACGGCGTCGAGGAGGTGATCCTCGCGTTGCACGACATCGAGGCCGTGCTCTCCCGACCCGCGCTCGCCAAGCTGGCGAGGATCGGGAGAGCGGCCGAGCAGGTGGCCGGCCCCGGGCAGCCGTAAGGGCTCAGCTCAGCCCTGGTTCAGGAGGGGTACGAGGTACTCCTCCTCGTAGTCCAGGTGGGCCTCGACCTCCTTGGTGAGCCGGTTGACCTCGGTCAAGAGCGTGCCGGGGGCCAGGTCGTCGGCGGCGAGGAGGGTCTGGAGCTGTTCGAGCAGCCGCTGGACGACCTCGTGCTCGGCGCGCAGCCGCTCCATCACCTGGGCGAGCTCCGGATAGCGGTCCTCCATCGCCGGGAACACGAACCCGTCCTCGCGTGAGTGGTGCTCGTGCAGGTTGTGGCACATGGTCAGGCAGTTGACGCGCAGCTGCGCAACCAGGTGCGGGCCCGACGCGGCGACCTCGGCGCGGATGCGGGCCAGCTCCCTGCGGAAGGCGTCGTGCACCGTCTTGAGCGCGTCACCCACACGGCCGGCGGGCGGCCCCTCGAAGATCGGGATGAGCGCGACCACGGGCAGGGTCCTGCCGGAGGTGTCCTGATAGCGGCCCCAGCCGGGGTCGGCCTCGACGGCGCGGGCAAACATGCGCTCGCGTTCGTCGCCCTCCAGCACGACCGCCTTCGCCTGGTAGGTGAAGACGCCGTCCTCCACGTTGACCTGCGGGTTGGCGACCAGGTTGTGGTACCAGGCCGGGTGCCGGGGTGAGCCGCCGGCCGAGGCGATGATCAGGATGCGCTCGCCGTCGGGCAGGTAACCGAGCGGCGTCGTGTGGGGCGCGCCCGTCTTCGCTCCGACGGTCGTCAGCAGGAGCAGCCTGGCTCCTTCGAACGGGCCGCCGACCTGACCGCGGTTGGCCCGGAATTCCTCAATGATCTGCTGGTTGAAGTCAATGGGCATGCGTGTGCCAGCTCCAAGGCGGGATGGATGTCGATGACGTGGAAAACCCCGCGCAGGCAATGCGCGGCGGCCCGGGTGCGCTCAGGCACGTCCGGCGATGTAAGAAGCCACGGTGTCATCCCCCTTGATACGGCGCCTCCATGCCGCCGCCGTCCTCCCGGCCGGCGTCACGCGACGCGACGGCCATTACACGCGAATCCCGGGAAAGATGTCAACCCGGACATCGAAGAGACGCAGGCGAGAGTCGAACTCGCTCGGACAGGATTTGCAATCCTGCCTCCGCAACCGGCGAACTGCGCCAAGCCGCCCCGGCCCCCGTCGGTCGAGGCGGAAGTGCGCGAGGACGGAGTCGAACCGCCACAGCCGAAGCGTCCGGTTTACAGCCGGGTGGGCTCCCCAAGTGCCCAGCTCGCGCATTGTCTGGCCAGAGAATGGACAGTTCGTACCCCGTACCGGACTCGAACCGGCGATTTCCCGGTTGAAAGCCGGGCGTCCTGACCGCTAGACCAACGGGGCCTTGAATTTCGTACGTCCGGCGGGATTCGAACCCGCACCGTCCGGCTCCTGAGGCCGGTGCCTCTCCCATTTGGGCTACGGACGCGCGCTGACGTGGACCGACAGGATCTCGAAACCTGAACTCCTGCTTGCAAGGCAGGTGTGATGCCTTTTCACCATCAGCCCGCAGGAAAAGACCGAAGAAAAAAGGCCGCCCGGTGTGCACCCGGCGGCCTCTGGACGGTCCTTCGTGAGGGTTATCCAGAAGCCCTGCCGGCCAGCGCGAGCGCGCCGCGGCACGCCGTGCACCGGCAATAGACGCGTTCAGCTGCGAATCGCATGGCGGGCCTTTCCTTTCGTTCTTCCGATGTGCACGACAGTAACCGGTGCGGCTCGGCGAATGCCAATGATTTATTCTGAAGCATGCGGATCGGAGAGCTCGCCGCGCTGCTCGGGGTGTCCACCCGTACTGTGCGCTATTACCACCAGCAAGGCATCCTGCCGGAGCCGCCGCGCCTGACCAACGGCTACCGCGAGTACGGCATGCGCGACGCGGTCGCCCTGGCCCGCGTCCGCCGCCTGGTGGAGCTCGGGCTGAGCCTGGAGGAGGCGCGCGAGGTGATCGCGGACGACCGCTCCAGGGAGCTGCCCGAGATCCTCGCCGAGATCGACGCGGATCTGGCCAGGCAGGAGCACGAGATCCGGGTACGCCGCGCCCGCCTGGCCGAGGTGCTCGAGCGAGCCGAGAACGGAACGCTGGGCCCCGACGACACGGCCTCGCCCGACCTGATGGCGTTCCTGCGCACGGTGGACCTGCCCGCCTCGAAGGCGGCGGCCTGGGACCGTGACCTGCTGGTGCTGATGGACAGCATGGCGACCGACACCGGCCGGGAACGGGCGTTCGCGATGTTCGGCTCGATGGCCGCCGACCCGGAGGTGACGGCGCGCGGGCACGAGTTCTACCGGCGGCTCGACGCGCTCGCCGACGCCTCGCCGGACGATCCGAGGGTGGCGCCGCTGGCCGCGATGCTCGCCGACTACAGCCGGGAGCACCTGCTGGTGCACGCGGGCCCGCCCGATTGGGAGCCGGCGGTGATGGAGCCGTTCCTCGACGGGCTCGCTCCCGCACAGGCCGAGGTCGTACGGCAGGCGATGCGCCTCATCGCCAGCCGATGACGACTCGTCAACGGGCGGAGAAGGCCCGGCGCGCGTGCACGAGGAGCTCCCGTACGGCAGGGCGCTGCCCGGCCCGCCACACCAGCGCGAGCAGGGCGGGTATTTCCACGTCGGCGATGGTGCGGGCGGTGAGCCGGTCGCGGTAGCGGGCGGCCATCGAGTCGCTGAGGATGCCGACGGCGACGCCGCGGGCGGCGAGGTCGGCGATGGCGTCGGCGGCGCTGGCCTGCAGGGCGATCACGGGCTGCCGGCCCTGCGCGGCGCACGCCTGGTCGAAGACGGCGCGCAGCCCGGTGCCGGGCGGCATGCACACGATCGGGTACGCGCTCAGGTCGCGCAGCGTGACCTGGGGGAGTGCGGCCAGGGGATGGCCGGGCGGGACGGTCACCACGAGGCGCTCGCTGACGATCGTGAGCGCCTGCAGCCCCTCGGGAGCGGCGGTGGCCGTGCCGACGAGCGCCAGGTCAAGATTGCCGGCGCGGACCCCTTCGACGAGGCGGTCGGAGTTGTCCTCCAGGAGAACGACCTGCACGCCGGGATGTGCCCGGTGGAAGGCGGCGAGCGCGTCGAACAGCGGCGTGATCGTGCACCCGATCACCATCCCGAGGGTGAGCCGCCCCCGGATCAGGTCGGTCACCTCGCCCACGGCCTCGCCGACCGCCCCCGCGGCCGCCAGCGCGGCCCTGGCGTGCTCGAGTGCCGCCTTGCCCGCGACCGTCAGCGTGGCGGTGCGCCCCGACCGGTCGAACAGCTCGGCCCCCAGCTCGCGCTCGAGCTGGCGAATCTGGGCGCTGACGCCGGACTGGCTGATGTGCACCCGCTCGGCGGCCCGCGTGAAGTTCTGCTCCTCGGCGACCGCGACGAAATACTCCAGCTGCCTCAGTTCCATGACTGCTAATTCTAGTTTCCATAAGAACCATCTGTTGGACTTCTGGCCAGGGCGGCGGCAGGCTGGACGCAGTGAACGCCTGAGGAGGAATCCATGCCGGAACATGAGAAGGCCATGCGGCCCGAGGACATCACGCGCCTGTTCGTCGAGCGGTCCAACGCCGGTGACGCGGCCGGGGTGGCCGCGCTGTACGAGGCGGACGCGGTGCTGGCCTACCCGCCCGGCAGCCAGACGGTGGGCCGGGAGGCGATCCGGGAGCTGTGGGAGAAGGTGCTGGCCGGGCGACCGCACTTCGAGCCGGAGGAGCCGCTGCCGACGCTGGTCTTCGGAGACATCGCGCTCACCTCGACGCCGCCCAAGGACGGCACCGGCGCGCGGGCGCAGGTCGTACGGCGCCAGCCGGACGGCAGCTGGCTGCGCATCATCGACCAGCCCGAGTTCGTCCCGCCGGCCGGCTGACCGTCCTGCCGGAAATAGGATCGCCGATTCGGGGTGGGGGTCGCTAAGGTCACGCGGGTGAGCGATGATCGCCTGCCCTTGTTGTGGCTCTGCGGGCCGTCGGGTGTCGGCAAGTCGTCGGTCGGCTGGGAGGTGTTCGCGCAGCTCAGCCGGAGCGGCGTCAGGACGGCGTTCGTGGACGGCGACCAGATCGCCATGCTCCACCCGCTCCCGGACGGCGGCACCCATCGCGTCCGGGCCCGCAACCTCGCCGCGATGTGGCCCAACTTCCGCCGGGAGGGCGCGCAGTGCGTGGTGCTGGCGGGCTTCGTCTTCACCGCCGAAGAGGTGCGCCAGTACACCGACCTGCTCACGGACGCCGCGCTGACACTCTGCCGGCTCCGGGTCGACCTGCCCGAGCTCAAGGAGCGCTTCCTCGGCCGCGGCTGGATGCCGGAGCTGGTGGAGCAGGCCGTGGCGGACGCCGAGGCGCTGGACCGCACGGACTTCGCCGACCTGTGCGTGGACACTGACGGGCTCTCCATACCCGAGGTGGCCAGGACGGTCATCGAACGGGCCGGGGGATGGCCGGCCGCCGTGCCTTCGGTGCCCGTGCTGTGGTTCTCCGGCGCGGCCGCGGCCGGCAAGTCCACGGTCGCGTACGAGGTCTTCAGACGGCTGCTCCGCGACGGCGTACCGGCGGCCTATGTCGATCTGAAGCAGATCGGCATGCTGGGGCCGGGCCCGGACGGCCGTGAGCAGCACCGGCTCAAGGCACGCAATCTGGCCGCCCTGTGGGCCGGATACCGCGCCGACGGCGTCCGGTGCCTGATCGTCTCGGGTGACGCCGACCGCGACGACACAGTCCGGGGCTATGCCGAACTGCTGCCAGGAGCCGCGCTGACGGTCTGCCACCTGCACGCGGGAGCGGGCACGCTGGCCGAGCGGGTCGAGCTGCGCGGGCGGGGAGGCGGGCCGGCGATACCGGGGGACGAGCTGAAGGGCCTGGATGCGGGCGCGCTGCGGCGGGTCGCCGAGCAGGCGGCGCGCGAGGCCGAGGCGCTGGACCGCGCCGGCGCGGGGGACCTGCGCATCGACACCGACGGCCGGTCTCCTGGAGAGCTGGCCGACGAGATCCTCGCCGCCTGGCCCCACCGTCCTTAGCCGCAACCCCCGGACGCGGCTTCTCGTATGGTCGCGACGCTGTTGCTTGGCGGTCGGCCTTCCGGCCCCAGCTCACGCCGGGTTTTCCGCTCAAAAGCGGGGCCGGCACGCGGCCCGGCTATCGGCGTCCGCGGAAGGTGCGCCGCAGGTCATCGACCCACCGGTCGGGGATCTCCCAAGGGATGAAATGGCCGCCACCCTCGTGGGCGGTGAGGTTGACCAGGTTGTACCAGGCGGCACGGTCGCTGCCGAGAAAGTGCTGGACGCGCTGGTCGGTGGTGACGCCTGGCGGGTTCTCATAGCCGACGAAGGTGATGCCGGTGGGCGCCTCGACGACCGGCTGCCGATCGTGGGACGGGGTCCAGGGGTAGCGGTTGTTGTTGGCGTAGGTGCGGATCGAGGTGCCGATCGTGTTGGTCACCCAGAAGATCATGGCGTGGGTGAGCAGGTCGTCTTTGGTGAAGACGGTCTCGATGTCGCCGTGGTTGTCGCTCCAGTTCACCCAGCGTTCCAGGATCCAGGCGAGCATCCCGGCGGGCGAGTCGGTCAGGCCGTAGGCAAGGGTGCTCGGGGCGAGCACGTGCGCGGCCAGATGGACGGCGAACCGCTTTTCCAGCGCCAGGAGCCTGGCGTGGACGTCAGCGGGCAGGCCATCGGGGATGGGCCGGCCGCCGCTGAGGTCCCAGCCCCGGTCGCCGTTGAACAGGGTGAGCTTCTGGCCGGAGCCGATGTGGATGCCGTACAGCTCGTCGGCGTACTTGTGGCCGAGCTGGCCGGTGACCAGGGCGCCGACGTCGCAGCCGGCCGCCGCGTACCTGGAGTGCCCGAGTACGCCGGTCATGAGGGTGTGCCACAGGTCGGCGACCTTCCAGAAGTTCATGTCCGGGTGGTCGGGCAGCGGGCTGGAGAAGCCGAAGCCGGGGAAGGAGGGCACGATCACCTCGAACGCCTCGGCGGGGTCGCCGCCGTGGGCGCCCGGGTCGGCCAGCGGGTCGATGACCTTCGACCAGTGCCAGAACGTCCAGGGCCAGCCGTGCGTGAGGATCAAGGGTATGGGGTCGGGGCCGGCTCCAGGCTTGCGCATGAAGTGCACCGGGACGCCGTCGACCTTGACGCGGTAGTGCTCGTAGGCGTTGATCGCCGCCTCGGCCTTGCGCCAGTCGTAGCCGTCGCGCCAGTACTCGACCAGCTCTTCCAGGTAGGGGCGGGTCACGCCATAGTGCCCGTCCTCGTTGCCTGCGTCATCCGGCCAGCGGATTGACTCCAGCCGCTGCCGGAGGTCGGCGAGCATCTCGCCGGACACATGGATGGGTACCGGTTCCAGCGGGAACGTCAAGATCTCTTCTCCTGTTCATGTTGCCGGTTGATGTCCACGAGGCGCCTGCGGTCAGAGCGGCCGAGGCGAACGGGCCGGCCCACCGCGAACGCCGTCACTGGGTCTCTCTGCTTCACATGGCAACAACATAAGATATTTATATAACATTTTTATGCACTCCCTCTGTCCGAGCCTGTCCGAGTACGGCCGAACCCCTGTTGGACAGCAGGAGCGTGGGTCTTCACTGACGGTGACACGGCGATCCGCCGCACCGACGAAGGGAACTGTCATGATCGACAACGAGCGCAACGAGCCGTACGAGCCCCCGCAGCTGCTCGAGATCGGCGAGTTCGGGCAGCTGACCCGCGGCTACGGCATGCTCAACATGGACCACGCCTACTACTTCAAGCTGTGGTGATGCCACCGTGCCCACATCCCCGGGCCGCTGATGGACGCGGTCCACTACTACCAGTGAGGCGAGGGGTCCGGTGCGCAAGCTGAGCGGCGAGGAGTTCGCGGTGCTGCCCGACAGCGCCGCCGGCGAAGCCCTCGCTGAGGCGCTGCACGGCGCGGTGGTGCTGAGCTACGCGTCCGGCCGTCCGTGTCTGCTGGCCGCCTCGCCCGGCGAGATCGTCCACGCGGAGGCGGGCCACGCGCGGCTGGCGGTGATCGGCACATGCCCGGTCACCGCCGGCCGGCTCCGGCGGATGGCGGCGCGACTCGGGTGCCTGGCGGACGCCGACGCGGTGGCTGCGGCGCTGCCCGGCAGTTTCCATCTGGTCGCCGTCGTGGGCGGGCAGGTCCGGGTGCAGGGCACCGCTTCGGGCATGCGGCGGGTGTACTACGCGCGGGCCGGCGGGGCGGTGGTCGCATCCGGTCGGGCGGCGGTGCCGGCCGCGCTGACGCGGGCGGCGGTGGACGAGCAGGCTCTGGCGGTGCGGTTGCTGATGATGGTTCCGCCGGCGCTGGCCCAGCCGCTGTGGGAAGGGGTCGCCATGGTGCCGCCCGGTGAGGCGGCCCACATCGACGCGCACGGGGTACGGCTGCGCGCTTGGTGGCGGGCGCCGGAGCCGGAGATACCGCTGCAGGAGGGCGCTCCCGTGGTGAGGGCGGCCCTTGAGGAGGCCGTGGCCGCCCGGATCGGCGAGGGCGCGGTGGTGGCCAGCGACCTGTCCGGCGGGCTGGATTCCACGCCGGTCAGCTTCCTCGCCGCCGCAGCGGCCGGGGAGCGGTCGGCGAAGCTGATCACGTTCGTGCTGGCCATCGACGATCCCGAGCATGACGACCCGGAGTGGGCGGCCCGGGCGCGGGCGCACCTCCCGGGCGAGCACGAGGTGGCCCGGGCCGGTGACCTGCCCAAGTGGTTCGCCGGGGCGGCCGAGACCGTTCCCGGGCTGGACGAGCCGACGCGGTGGCTGCGCACGCTGGCCCGCGAACTGGCGAGTTCGGCACTGCTGGCCGGGCGAGGAGCGGCCAGGCGCCTGACTGGGCACGGCGGTGACGAGGTCACCCTGCTGCCCGACTGCTACCTGCACGACCTGGCCCATCGCCACCCGGCGGCGCTCTGGCCCCACCTGCGCGAGCAGCGGTCCAGGGCCCGGTGGCCGCTGTGGGCGTGCGCCCGCGCGCTGGCCGACCGGCGTCCCTATGCCGCCTGGCTGGCGGATCAGGCGGATACGCTCAGCGCGCCGCTGTCCCGCTTCCGCCCGGACTTCGGATGGGAGCAACCGCTACGCCTGCCTGACTGGACGACCGAGGCCGCGACGGACGCGGTCCGCCAGCAGCTCGTCACGTGCTCCGCCGAGCCGTACTCGCCTCTGCGCGCCCAGCACCAGAGCCTGTCGAGCGTCCGTTCCATCGCCGCCTCCGTCGACGGCGTGCGGATCCTGACGGGACGCGTGGGCGCCCCCGTGCACGCCCCCTATCTGGACGACCACGTCGTCGCCGCCTGCCTCGCCGTGCGGCTGGACCAGCGGGCGGCGCCCGGCGCCTACAAGCCGCTCACCCGGGCCGCGATGCGCCAGGTCATGCCGGCCGAATGCCTGGAACGCACCACCAAGGGGGAGTTCTCGGCCGAGATCTACCAGGGGCTGTGCCGCCACCGCGGCCAGCTCCTGACCCTGCTCGACGGTTCGCTGCTGGTGGAGCGCGGCCTGGCCGACGCCGCCGCCCTGCGCCGGGCCTGCGTGCGCACCCCGGCCGAGGGCGGGCCGGGCGTGCTGGCACTCGACGTCTTCATCGCCGCCGAGAACTGGCTACGAGCCCTTCTCGCCTACCCCGCCCAGGAGGAGTCGTGCACGTGAGCCTTCGCCCCGGCGTCACTCTCACCCCGATCGACGAGGTTGCCGTGCTCCTGGACGAGCACACCGGCCACTACCGCCAGCTGAACGCCACCGCCGCGCTCGTCCTGCGCAGCCTGCTGGCCGGACACGGCCCTGATGGGGCCGCCCGCGACCTCGTCCGGATGCATCCGGGCGCGACGCCCACCGCCGAGGCGGACATCGCCGCGTTCGTCGCGCAGTTGCGCGCCGCGAACCTGATCGTCGAGGCCGTCGACTGGGAGCAGCCGCGATGAGCGTGTCCATGGTGCCCGCCGACCGGCCCAGCCTGCCCTGGCGCCGCCGCCTGCCGGCGCTGTCCGCCGTGGCCGCCGCGCACCTGATCGCCCGCCTGCCGCCGGCCCGCATCCGCGCGGTGCTCACGTTCGCCCGCCGCGGCGCACCGCCCGCCGCCGCCGAGCAGGCCAGAGCGGCACGGGACGCGGTGATCGCGGTCAGCCTGTCGTGCGCCGGGGAAGGCTGCCTGCCCCGCTCCATCGCCGCCGCCCTGCTGTGCCGGTTGCGCGGATCCTGGCCCACCTGGTGCGCGGGCGTACGGGTTCACCCGTTCGGCGCCCATGCCTGGATCGAGGCCGACGGCCACCCCGTCGACGAGCCGCCCCACCACTACCGGGCCACGATCGTCATCGCCCCGGACAGAGAAGCTTCGAAATCGATGGATGGACAACAAGCACACAACCGAGGACGCTCCAGCCCGCGCGTGATGAAATACCGGTGATGATCAGATATCTCGTGATCGCCGGGCTGTTATCCCTTCACCTGCCCGCGCAGGCCCCTGTGCTTCACGTGATGACGTGGAATGTCTGCGCAGGCACGTACAACAGCTGCCCCCTCTTCCGCCGCACCACCACCGAGCTGGCCTGGCACGTTGCCGTGCTGGCCACCAAGGCGGACGTGGTCTTCCTCCAGGAGTTCTGTACGGGCGCGGACGCCGACCTGGAGCGCGAGCTGGAGGCACGCACCGGCCGGGCGTGGAGCATCAAGTCGGCCGGGTTCGCCCACCCGGATGGCTCGTCGTACCAGTGCTCCCCCGACTGGAGCGGCAGAGCGCGCGGGGCGCAGAGCGTCACACTTGCCGTGGCCGAGCAGGACGCTCGCTTCGAAGTGCACGCGTTGACCTCGCCGCCGTGGGGCACCCGCAGGTACGCGGTCTGTACGGCCGACCGAGCGTTGTGCACCGCGCACTTCTCGTCCGGCTCGATCTACGACGACAGGCAGAAGGGCGCGCCCTACCGGCGCAGACAGCTTCGCGAGCTGTTCAAGCTCGGCCGGGGTGTCGTCGGCGGCGACCTCAACCTGGTGCCGCGCGATGCCGCCACCGCCTACGCGGGTCGCGACGAGTGCGACCCGCGCAACCGCTGGACCTACGTCACCCGCAAGCGGAAGATCGACTACGTGTTCGTCAGCGACGGCCGCATGCGGGGTTGCTTCGTCGACTACGCCAGGAAACGATGGTCGGACCACGTACCGATGCACGCGTGGGTGGTGCGGGGGCGCCCTCGATCTGTGCGACGTGCTCCTTGACGTGCTCCACGCTGGGCGCCTGACCAGCACCATCAGCCGTATCCGCCCGATCTTCTGCGACCCCTACTGAGGGCGTGTGCGGAAGTACTTAAGCGCGTCAGATTCCCCGTCGTTCCCGTCTCCCTAAGTTGGTGGTCACAAGAGAGCACGACCACTGGGGAGAGAGATATGAGCGACATGAACGAGCTGGTCCAGCGCTACCTCGCCGCATGGAACGAGACCGACGCCGCAGCGCGGCAGGCCGTGCTGGCGGAGGTCTTCGCCGAGGACGCGGTGTACACCGACCCGCTGGTCTCCGTTCAGGGCAGGGACGGGCTCGACGCCACCATCGCCGCGGTCCAGGGGCAGTTCGGCGGGCTGGTCTTCAGCCTCGGCGGCGCCGTGGACGCCCACCACAACATCGCGCGGTTCACCTGGCACCTGGGCCCGGAGGGCGCCGAGCCGATCGTCATCGGCTTCGACGTCGCGGTGATCGGTGACGACGGGCGGATCAGCCAGGTGCTCGGCTTCCTCGACAAGGTGCCGGCCGGAGTCTGAACACCTCGGGGCGGTCCGCCCCGCCCGTCCATGAATCTGAGGAGGAACCATGAACGCCTATGTGATCGCGCACCTTCGTGATCCGGAGAAGCAGCACCCGGACGTGGCGGAGTACATGGAGAGGATCCAGTCGACGATGGATCCGTTCTCCGGCCGCTTCATCGTCCACGGGGGAGCGGTGGACGTCCGCGAGGGCCAGTGGCCCGGCAGCGTCGTCATGCTCGAGTTCCCGTCGGTGGACAACGCACGGGACTGGTACGAGTCGGCCGCCTACCAGGCGATCCTGCCGCTGCGAGCGGACCACCTGGAGGGTGAGGTGATCATCGTCGAAGGTGTCGAGCCCGACCATGACTCGGCCGCGATGGGCGCCGAACTCAGGAAAGCGCTCTGACCTTCGTCAACTGGTGACGTCGTAGTTGAAGCCGAAGGCGCGCACACCGGTCTCCGTGCGGGGGCGGTGGCTCGTCTTGGGGCCGAAGGCGACGTAGGTGCCCGGGCCGTGGGTGCGGTCGCCCTCGATGAGTTCGCCGTTCACGACGAAGTAGGCCTCGCCGTAGGTCTCGTGGACGTCGAGGTCCGGCCATTCGGCGCCGGGGGCGAGGTCGATCACCCACGTCCTGATGCCCGGCATGCCGGGGAGCATCCGTACGTGGATGCCGGGAGCCAGCTCGATCGGCGGGACTTCATCGACGTCCACGGGGAGTATTTGTCCAGGTAGCACCTGTTCCGGAGCGATCACCGGGACAGGATGTCACAGCCCTAGTTGACCGGCGAAGTCCTTGAGCTCGCTCCGGGAGGCGATGCCGAGCTTGGGATAGGCCTTGTAGAGGTGGTAGCCGACCGTTCGGTGGCTGAGGAAGAGCTGCGCGGCGATGTCGCGGTTGGACAGGCCCTGCGCGGCGAGCCGGGCGATCTGCAGTTCCTGCGGGGTGAGGCCGGCGGCCACGCCTTCGGCGGGCCTGGGGCCCTGGTCCTGGGCGCCGGTCGCGGTGAGCTCGCCGCGGGCGCGTTCGGCCCACGGCCGCATGCCGAGCCGGTCGAAGATCTCCAGGGCAGCGTTCAACGGCCCGCGCGCCTCGGCCTTGCGCCGGGCCCGGCGCAGCCACTCGCCGTGGAGCAGCGCGGTCCTGGCGTACTCCAGCGCGCGGCTGTCCTGGTCGTGCAGTTCGAGGGCCGCCGTGTAGAACGCCTCCGCCTGGTCGTCGGCGGCGAGCAGCCCACGGCAGCGCAGCACGAGCGCGTCGGCCCACGGCTGCCGGACCGACCCGGCCCACCGCTCCAAGCGCGCCAGAGGTTCGGCGGCGCATTCCGGCGCCCCCACCCGTACGGCCGCCTCCACCAGGTCGGGAATGGAACGGGTGGCGCAGATGTGATGGCGCATCGGCTCGCGGGTCAGGCGCTCGAAGCGGGCGAGCGCCGCCTCGGCGCGGCCGAGACCGAGGTCAAGCAGCCCGAGCGACCAGTGCGCCCACGGCGCGCCGGGGGCGATGGCCCCGGCGGTGGCCCCCGCCAGCCCCTCCTCGGCGTTGCGCCGGCAGGCCGCCTCCGCTCCCTTGGCCGCGTCGAGGTAGGCGAGCACGCTGCTGAACTGGCTGACCCACTGCTGCTGGCCGGTGTCGCGGGCGAGCCCCAGAGCCTCGGTCGCCGTGGCGAGCGCGTCCAGGTGGCGTCCGGTGAACACCTCGCCCTCGGCCATGAAGAACAGCACCGTCGGCAGCCGCCCGGCGCCGCCCCGGGCGCGGTGTTCGGCGGCGAGCGCGGCCGCCAGCTCGTAGGCGTCGGCGTCCTGGCCCAACGCGAGTGCCGCGCCGCAGAGGATCATCAACACCTGGTCGGGGGCCCGGCCCCGCCGCCGCATCGCCGCGAGGGTGTCGCCAAGCGGCGGCGGGCGCTCGGCACGGCCCCGGTCGAGGTGGACGAGGTAGGGCCCCACCGGCGCGAGTGGATCCGCCTCCTCCAGCGGGAGCGCGACCAGCCGGTCCAGCGTCGCCGCGAGCTGCCGTTCCCCCAGGTACCAGGAGGTGTGAACGGCCTGGATCAGCAGCACGGCGGCCTGGCCGGGATCGGTGTCGCGGATGAGCTCGGCGCCGTCCAGCAGCAACCGGTGGGCGGCGGGGTAGGAGCCCTGCCAGAAGTCCGCGAGCGCCCGCACTTGGGCGATCCGCGCTTGCGCCGCCGGGTCCTCGTCCAGCCGCCGGGCCGCGCGGCTCCCGAAGGCTCTGGCCCGCTCCAGGTCACCCGCCTCCAGCGCCGCCTCCGCCGCCAGGGCCTCGCGGTGAGCCCTGGCGGCGGGCTCGACGCTCAGGCGGGCGGCCCGTTCGTACGCCGCCGCGGCCGCCTCGTGACCGCTGCGCTCGCGGGCGCGGGCGGCGGTGCGTTCCAGAGCGGCGGCAGCCTCCTCGTCAGGTCCGGTGGCGGCGGCCGCCAGATGCCAGGCCCGGCGGTCGGCGTGCTCGGGCGAGCCGAGGGCGGCGGCGAGCGCGCGGTGGACGGCGAGGCGTTGCCCGAGCGGCGCCCGCTGGTAGACGGCGGCGCGGATCAGCGGATGGCGGAAGCGGAGCACGGTGCCGTCGGCGTCGCCGCGGAGCACCAGGCCGGCCCGCTCGGCGGGAGACAGGTCCTCGACGGACGCCCCCAGCGTGGCGGCGGCGCGCAGGATCACGGCGAGCTCGCCGCTCTCGTCGGCCGCCGCCACGAGGAGCACGCTCTGGCAGGCCTCCGGCATCCGGCTGACCTGGCCGTGGAAGGCCAGGTGCAGGCGGCTGGTGAGGGGGAGTGCCCCCGGCGAGAAGGCGCTGCCGCCTTCTGCGGCCAGGGCGACCGGCAGCTCCAGCAGCGCCAGCGGGTTGCCGCCGGCCTCGGCGAGCAGGCGGTAGCGCACGGCGGGCGCGAGCGGATGCCGGTCGAGCAGGGCCGCGGCCGCCTCCGGGGCCAGCCCGGACAGGCGCAACTCCGCAAGGCCGGGGGCGGGGAAGGATCCCTCGCCGTCCCGGGCGGCGAAGATCATCACCACGCCCTCGGCGTGCAGGCGCCGGGCGGCGAACATGAGCGCCTCCCGCGACGCCCGGTCGAGCCACTGCGCGTCATCGACGAGGCACAGCAGCCCCGTCTCGGCCGCGTGCTCCGCCAGCAGGGAGAGCACCGCCAGCCCCACCAGCATCGGCTCGGACCCGGATGCGGGCTCGAGCCCGAACGCCGCCTCCAGCGCCGCGCGCTGCGGGCCGGGCAGCGCGCCGAGGGATCCGAGCGCCGGGCGCAGCAACAACTGCAGCCCCGAGAACGGCAGCTCCGCCTCGAACTCGACCCCCGTACCGCGGACCAGCCGCATGTCCCCGGCCGCCGCGGCGGCGTGGTCGAGCAACGCCGTCTTGCCGATGCCCGGCTCGCCGCGCAGCACCAGGGACGAGCTGGTGCCCGCCCGGGCTCGCGCCAACAGTTCGGCGATCGTGTCCTCTTCGGGCTTTCGCCCGTACAGCACCCCCGCTTCCATGGCCCAATCCTGGCATTCGCCGGGAAGCGTCCCGTACGGGCTGGTCAGCACCTGGTCGGCCCGCCAGCGCTGGGGGGAACGCGTGCTCAGAGCCGTTGCAGTCCGCCGAGCACGCGTTCGAGCAGCCTGGGGTCCGGCCGTCCGCCGGGCAGCTGCGGATGGTGCAGCTGCAGGAGCCCCTCGGCCGCCATGTCGGCGATCAGCACGCGGGCGACCCCGAGCGGGATCTGCAGCACCGCCGCCACCTCGGCCACCGAGCGGACCTGCCGGCACAGCTCACTGATGGCGGCGTACTCGGGGGTGATGAGGGCGAAGGCGTGCGGCGGGGCGTCCGCGGAGCAGACCAGGGCCTCCATCGCCAGCTTGATGCGCGGCGCGGTACGCCCGCCGGTCACGGCGTAGGGCCGGACGGGCGAGTCCTGGTCCTGCTCGTCGGGGTCGGGCGGCGGCCGCCAGCCGCTGCGCGGGTCGGTCATCCGCGCTCACCTGATCTGACGGGAGCGCAGCTCCGGGGTGAGCACCTGCCCGGCCCGGTCGGCCAGGAGCGTCATCTGGTACGCCACCACGCCCATGTCGCAGTCGGGGGCGGCCAGCACGGCCAGGCAGGATCCGTCGCCGATGACCACGTTCAGCATGAGCCCGCGCTGCATCTCGACGGCGGTCTGGATGACCGGGCCGCCTCCGAACAGCGAGGCCGCGCCCTGCGTCAGGCTGGCCAGCCCCGAGGCGACGGCGGCCAGCTGGTTGGCGCGCTCGGGGGGAAATCCGGCCGAGACGGCGAGCGGCAGCCCGTCGGAGGAGACGACGGCGGCGTGGGCGACGCCCGGGACGGACCGGACGAAGTCGGTGATCAACCAGTCGAGGTTGCTGTCGCGGATCATAGGCCTTCCTCGCGGATCGTGCTCCCTGCTGTGAAGGGAGGAGTGCTGCGCGTGCTGATCTCGTCGCGTGCGGCTCGGAAGCCCCGCTGGTAACCGGCCATACGCTCGCGGATCTCCTCGGGGGAGATCTGCGGGATGGGGGCGACGCCCTTGGGCGCCGAGGCGGTCTCGGCGCTGCCGGGCACCAGGTTGGCCTTGGGCACGCGTTTGGGCAGGCCAGAGGCGGTGGTGCCGTCGTTGGCCGGGCTGGCGGCGGCCTCGGCGGCGCTCCACCCGGCGTCGACCTGGGGTGAGCCCCAGCCGCTGTCGGATTTGTCGCGGTTGAACCAGGCCGACTCCACCGCGGCGAAGATCGGCAGGTAGCCGTCGGCGGCGGGGCCGTCCAGGCTGCCGGAGAGCGGGTCGCCGAGGACGGGCCGGGCGCCGCCCGAACTCGAGCCGTTGGCGATCGGGCTGTTGGTGACCGGGCCGCGGAAATCGGGGTCAGGGGCAGGGGCGCCGCCTCGCAGGAGGTCGAATCGTGCCCTGGCCGCGGGCGTGTCGAATGTGCCGTACCAGCCGGACCAGCCCGCCGCGGGCTTCTGGGGACCGGGATCGGTGGCGAACGACGGCCAGTCGGCCATGTCCGGCGTGCGCTGGCGCGGCGGCTGCACCACGGGCGGGCAATCCTCCCAGTAGCCGGGAAACGGCCGGCCGAAGGGCGAGGCCGCGCCCGGCGTCGGGAAGGCGGGCGGCTGCAGCAGCGCCTCCGGCAGGAACACCGTCGCGGTCAGGCCCCTGGCGTCGTTCGGGCGCAGCTGCACGCGGATGCCGTGGCGGTGGGCCAGCCGGGCGACCACGTAGAGGCCCATGCGGCGCGAGACCGAGATGTCCACCGCGGGCGCGCGGGAGAGGCGCTCGTTGGCCTGCGCGAGCTCGGCGGGGACCATGCCGATGCCGGTGTCGCTGATGGTCAGCACGATGCCGCCCCCGCCACTGGCGCCGTCGACGGTGTCGGCGTCGACGACGACCGGGGAGTTCTGGGGCGAGAACGACAGCGCGTTCTCCAGCAGCTCGGCCACCAGGTGGATGATGTCGTTCACCGCCTGCCCGGAGACGGCGCTGCCGGTGGTGACCCGGGCGTTGACCCGCTCGTAGTTCTCCACCTCCGACAGGGACGCGCGTACGACGTCGGCCACGCTGACCGGCTTGTTCCACCGCCTGGGAGGCTCCTGACCGGCCAGGAGCAGCAGGTTCTCGTTGTTGCGCCGCATGCGTGTGGCCAGGTGGTCGAGCCGGAACAGGCTGGCCAGCCGCTGCTCGTCCTGCTCGCCCCGCTCCAGCCCGTCGATGAGCTTGATCTGCCGTTGCACCAGGGTCTGGCTGCGCCTGGACAGGCTGACGAACATGGCGTTGACGTCGGCGCGCAGCCTGGACTCCTCGCCGGCCAGCCGGACGGCCTGGCGGTGGACCTCGTCGAAGGCCCGGGCGACCTCACCGACCTCGTCCAGGGAGTCGACCCCGATGGGGGCGATGGCCACGGTGGACTCGTCGCGTGTCTCGCGCAGCGTGCGCACGGTCCGGGGCAGGCGGACGCCGGCGATGTGCAGCGCCTCCGTACGCAGCCTGCGCAGGGGCCTGACCAGCGACTGGGCCATGATGGCGGTGACGATCAGGACCGCGAGCAGCAGCAGGAGGCTGTAGGTGGCGGCCAGGAGCGCCTCGCGGCGCGCGGAGTCCTGCAGCGTGCGGCTCTGCACGATGATCGACTCGCCGAGGCGCCGCTGCACCGTCCACATGCCGTCGACGGTGCCGCTGATCGCCTGGAACCAGCGGTCGGCGTCGTCGTCGACCTCCGGGTCGATGTCGATCCGGCCGCCCCCGGTGACCTGGGCCAGCGCGCGCAGCCTGATCACTTCCGCGCGGTCCACCAGCGTGCCGGTGACGGTGTCGTCGTACGTCTGCAGCTCGTCCAGCGTGGCCGCCGACCGGAACACGGAGACCTCGCTCTCCTGCTGGGCGCGGGCGGCCATGAACCGGTCGAGTTCGCCGCTCTGGAAGCGGCCCGCCGAGGCCACCGCCGCGAGCAGGCCGCGTTGCTGCGAGGCGGCGTCGTGCGCCTTGGCCAGCGCCGACAGCGCGCGGACGCTGTTGGCCAGGGACTCCTGGTCGCCGCCCTGGCCGATCTGGTCGTGGAACTGCTCGAAGGCGTTGATGATCTGTGAGTACTTCGTCAGCGCGGGCAGGGCGAGCAGCTGGGTCTTCAGTACGGTGTCGCGGGTCGCGGCGATCTCCGGCAGGCGGCTGAGCATCTGCTGGGTGATGGTCCAGGCGCCCTCACCGTGATCGGGCGTGATCGCCCGGGCCTTGGCGCGGACGGCGGCGGCCGCCAGGTCGACGGGGGCGAACTGCCCGCGCATCGGCTGCTCGCGTTCGGGCGTGCGGCCGGCGCCGATGAAGTGGACCGCGAGGTCCCGTTCGTGGGCGAGCTGGTGGGTCAGCTCGATGATGGCGTCGCCGAGCTCGGCCTTGTCCAGCACCTGCTGGTACTGGCCGGCCGCGGCCCATGAGGTGATGACCTGCTGGGCGCCGACCACGACGCCCACTCCGGTGGGGATGACGATCAGGGCGACGAGACGAGCGCGTACCCGCCAGTCCCGCAGCCGCAGCCTGCGCCGGTGCCTCCTGTGGGCGTGTGCTAATCGGGGGCGAGGTCCGACCGTGGTCGGTTGCTTCGTCACTGACTCCCCACTCTTTCGCCTGAATGCACGCCGGCATGCGAGGCGCGTGCTGCGCGCCCGGAGACGAAGAGCAATTTGAGCACACGCCGACGAGCTAGGCCAACCTTACAAAGCACGTGACTCCGATTGGAATGGTTGATTGACCACGAATCCGGCAAGTCCCGAGTCATGACATTTCATGGCAATTACCGCAACCCCTGCTGTACGATCACCGACTGTCCGCGTGACTGCCACCCGTTCTCGCTTGTCAGGGCGTTCAGCGCGGTCTTTCCCTTGCGTGACCTGATGCGTGACCTGATGCGTGACCTGCCAAGGAGAAACCATCAATGGATTCCGGCTCTGCTTTTCGCGCGTTCCTGGCGTTACTGGCCGCCGCCACGCTCGCCGCGTGCAGCGGCGGCACCGGCTCCGCAGCCAGGACGGCCCCGCCGGGGACCCTGGAGAAGGCCACGCTGACCATCGGCGTCAGCCCCACGCCCTCCTCGGCGCCGGTGTTCATCGCCGATCGCAAGGGGTTCTTCAAGGCCGAGGGCCTGACCATCAAGACGGAGATCATCCAGGCGCCGCAGGCCGTCATGCCGAAGATCCTCAACGGCAGCATCGACATCTTCAAGGGCAGTTACGTCTCCCTGATCAACATCCAGGACAGCGGCGCCGCGAAATTGAAGATCCTTTCAGACAGTCTGCAGGCCGCGCCCGGCATCGCGGGCGTCGTGGTACGCAACGACTCCCCGCTGCAGACGCCGAAAGACCTCCTGGACAAGACGATCGCGGTCAACTCGCTGAACAACCTGGGCACCATGTCCATGAGCGCCCATTTGAAGGCGCATGAAGTGACGCCGAAACAGGTGAAGTTCGTCGCCATCGATTTCCAGGCCCAGCTGGCCGCGCTCACGAGCGGGCAGGTCGACGCGGCGTGGATGGTGGAGCCCTTCCTGTCGGCCGCCCAGCAGGCCGGCGCCCGGCTGCTGCTCGACACCAACACGGGGCCCACCGACGCGCTGCCGATCGACGGCCTGGCCGCCACGGACGCATGGGTGACCGAGCACCCGAACACCACCGCCGCCTTCCAGCGCGCGGTCGCCAGGGCGCAGCGCCTGGCCGCGACCAACCGCGCCGAGCTGGCCGAGGTCGTCCCGCTCTACACGCAGACGCCCAAGCAGGCGGTGATGACGATGGCGATGGGCACCTTCCCGACCTCGCTCAGTCCCAAGCGCATCCAGCGGGTGGCCGACCTGATGTACGAGTTCGGCTACCTGAAGGCGAAGGTGGACGTGGCCTCCATGGTGGTCCAGGAGCCCGGCCGGCCGGCCGGCTAGCCGGAGCCGTACAGGCGCTCGATCGCCTCGACCTGCCTGGCGGTGAACCACTCGCGCTCGCGTGCGCCCTGCGACAGGCCTTCGGGCCGCTCACCGTCGTGCCTGGCGTACTCCTCGGCCCACAGCCCGGTCTTGACCCGGCTCAGCAGGTTGCCCATGCCGGGCCGCCGCCGCAGCCGGCGCAGCGCGCCGACGTCCAGCTCGGCGGCGGCCACCAGCGACTCGCCCTGGCCGGCCTGGGCGAGCACCCGTCCCTGGTGGTCGAGCACCTCTGAGCCGCCGTTGGTGGAGTCGCCGGGGATCGCGATGCCGCGCAGGCCGCCGCTGTTGGCCGAGACCACGTAGGCGAGGTTCTCGGCGGCGCGGGCGCGGCGGGCGATCGCCTTCGGGGTCAGCGCCGGCGAGGAGGCCTCGGAGGTGGGGTGGCAGAAGACCTCGGCGCCGCGCAGGGCCAGCGCGCGGGCCAGCTCCGGCATGAGGATCTCCTCCGAGGCGAGCACGGCCAGGTTGCCGATCTCGGTGCGGGCCACCGGCAGCACGCCGTCGACGCCGTAGATCTCCAGGTAGCGCTCCCACACGTCGTACGGGCTCGGCGTGAACATCGAGTGCAGCCTGCGGTAACGCAGCACCGCCTCCCCTTGCGGGGACAGGATCACCGAGGCCTGGAAGTACAGCTCGGGGAAGTGCTCGTCGCGCTCATAGGCGTTCACGCACAGGAACACCTCGTGCCGGGCGGCGATCTGGGCCAGCGCCTCGTACTCGGGTCCGCCGGGCTCGAGTGCGGCCTTCTGGCGCCACTCGGCGAAGCTCTCGCGCATCGGGAACCCGGTCATGACGTACTCGGGCAGCACCACCAGGCGCAGGTCGCGACCGAGCCAGGCCTTGCTGCCGCCGACCTGCTCGCCGATCCGCTCGATGGCGGCGCGGATGGCGGCACGCGGGTCCGGCGCGGCGTTGACGGCCCTGGTCTCCATCTGGAGCGCCAGGGCCGTGTACGCGGTCACGGGCGTCCGTTGGCCGCGCACCAGCCGGCCCAGGTGGTGGCGCCCTTGCCGAGTTGCTTGTTGTAGAAGGAGCTCCAGGAGTTCTCGCTGGCGCCGGGCGCGCTGGGAGCGGCCTTGTAGAGCGGGTACTTCGCCTCGACCTCGGCGCGCAGCCACGGCTCGACCTCGTCGTAGGAGTTCAGCGACCAGCTGCGGGCGTGGTAGGTGAGCTGGCCGCGTACCTCGCTCTCCGCCAGGCACATGAACGGCGTCCACGGGCTCGTACGCGCCCAGCTGATCTTCGTCTTCATGGCGCCGAGGGGGACGGTGCCCGGGGTGGTTCTGGCGGCCACCTCGCGGTCGTCGACGGAGAAGTCGAACATCTCCTGCGCCGCGTACACGCCGCCCACGAGCCCGAACCGCTCGCCGAGCGCGGTGCCGAAGTCAGCGCGTACGGGGATGTCGCTGGTCCACACGGTCTCATCATGCAACGTGCGCAGCGGCGGGCCGGCGTAGGAAGAGGTGACGTTGAACGGGCCGAAATTCACCGTGTCGTTGTTGATGGGGATGACCGGGTAGGTCTTCTGGTCGATCGGGTTCTTCCATTCCCGCAGGATCCGGGTGGGGTCGGCCGGGTCGGTGTAGAAGACGATCTCGCGGGAGAGCTGGTAGAGCTGCGTCGTGTCCGGCACCCGGTACAGGCGCCTGATGTTGTAGCCCTCGATGTTGAACAACTTCTGGCCGTGCCGGATCGCCGGGTCGAGGCTGTTGCCTTCGACGTTCGCGTACACGCTGCCGGAAATCCGGAAAACCATGTCCTTGCCGTCGGGACGGCCAAAAGTCTGGAGCGAGAGAAGGCCGCTCCGGTCGGTGACCGTTTTGTAGACCGGTCCAGGAGATGTCGGACTTGTGGGTTCAGCGTCCGCCGCCGCTCCCGGCGCACTCACGCTCACGAGGAGAGCAGTGAGAACTAAGGACCTGATGACTTTGCGCGTGACCATGGGGCACTCCGGACGGTGAGCTGATAGAGCAGCCCATGTGATCATGCGCCGGGCGGCGCTGTCCACCGCGCCCGAAAACTGCAATCCACTTAAAGATTGCAGTAGACTCCAAGTATGGGTGAGGGGCTGCGGGAGCGGAAGAAGCGGCTGACCAGGCAGCGCATCTCGGACGTGGCCGTCGGGCTGTTCGTGGAGCGCGGCTTCGAGAACGTCACGATCGCGGAGGTCGCCGAGGCCGCCGAGGTGTCGGTGAACACCGTCTACAACTACTTCGCGGCCAAGGAGGATCTCGTCCTGCCGCCGGAGGAGGCCTCGCCGGATCGGCTGGCCGGCATCGTGCGGCGGCGACCGCCGGGCCGGTCGGCCGCCGCCGCGGTCCTGGCGCGGCTGCGCGAGGAGGTGCGCGGGCGTGCGCGCACGGTCGGGCTGACGACGGGCTTCGGGCCGGTGCTGGAGATGATGCGGGCCGCCCCCACGCTGGCCGCCCGGCTGGAGGACCTCGGCCACCGGATGACCGAGGCGCTGGCCGCCGAGCTGGCCGCGGAGACCGGCGCGAGCGCGGGCGATCCTTTGCCGCGGGTGATGGCCTGGCACATCGGATGCCTGCACGCGCTGGTCTACGCCGAGATCGGCCGCCGCACGGCGGCGGGGGAGCAGCCCGATGCGATCGCCGGGGCGGTGCTGGAGTTGCTGGATGTTGCCGAAGGCGTGCTGGGCGAGCAGGTGCTGGCCTACGCCGTACGAGAGGAGTGAGCGGTGTTCAGGGTGACGATCAGGGGGAAGTTCAAGGAGCTCGACGAGGCCGGGCGGGCCGCCGTGCTGGCCGCGGGCGGCGCCGCCTACACCGAGGCGGGGACGTTCACCCGTGACCAGAGCGTCACGGTGTTCACCTTCCGCTGCCAGGTGCCCGCCGGGCCGGACGACGGCGAGGACGAGGCGGCGCTGGGGGCGATGGCCGCGCTGGAGGCGCACGGGCATCCGCACGAGATCCTGCAGCTCGCGGTGACGGACATGCGCGACATCAAGGTGCGGCGTCGACGATGATCTCGCATGTGGGATATATTCCCGAATGTGAGATATGCGGAGGAGGTCGAGGCCCGGCTCGCCGGGCGGCTCGCTGAGCTGCGCCTCGAGCGGGGCTGGTCGCTGGAGGAGCTGGCGAGCCGGTCGGGGATCAGCCGCTCGACGCTGTCGCGGCTGGAGCGGGGCGAGATCAGCCCGACCGCCGCCCTGCTCGGCAAGCTGTGCAGCGTGTACGAGCGGACCATGTCGCGGCTGCTGGCCGAGGTGGAGTCCGAGCCGCCGCAGCTCGTACGGGCCGGGGCGCAGACGGTCTTCCGGGACGAGGAGTCCGGGTTCGTCCGGCGCTCGGTGTCGCCACCGCATCCAGGGCTGCGCGGCGAGGTCGTGGAGGCGACACTGCGCCCGGGAGCGGGCATCTCATACGAAACGCCTCCCGTGCCCGGGCTGGAGCAGCACATCTGGGTGCTGGAGGGGGCGGTGGAGATCACCGCGAACGGCCACACCCACACCGTCGAGGCCGGCGACTGCCTGCGCTTCCGGCTCTGGGGCGCCTCCCGCTTCCGCTGCCCTGGCCCGTCCCCGGCCCGCTACGCCCTCCTGCTCGTACTCCCATGACCCACTTCGGATGAGGAATCGCATGCACACCATCGAACGCCTGGCCGCCGAGGAGTTCGACGCCACCGTCAAGGACCTGGCCGAGCTCCTGGTCGACGCCGTGGACAGCGGCGCGTCCGTGGGTTTCCTGGCGCCGTTCGACCATGAACGGGCCGCCGCCTGGTGGCGGGCGCAGGCGCCGGCGGTGGCCGAGGGCAGCCTCCTGGTCTGGACGAGCCGCGACGAGGGCGTCATCACCGGCACCATCAGCCTGGCCCTGGCACGCAAGCCGAACGCCCGCCACCGCGCCGAGATCGTCAAGCTCATGGTCCACCGCGACGCACGGGGCCGGGGCCTGTCACGGGCCCTGCTGGCCACGGCCGAGCAGGCCGCCCTCGACGCCGGCGCCGACCTGCTGCTCCTGGACACCGAGACGGGCAGCACCGCCGAGCACGTCTACCTCACCGGCGGCTGGACCCGCTACGGCATCGTCCCCGACTACGCCGGATCCCCGGACGGCACGCTCCAGGACTGCAGCTTCTTCTACAAGCGGCTCGCCAAGACAGGCTGAGCCCTTTCACAACGTCTGCATGAGCGCCTCGAGCTCGGCCAGGCGCCGGGCGGGTGCCAGGCGGGCGGCCGTGGCCACGAGCAGCAGCTCGGTGACGGCGATCTCGTGCGCGAGCGGCGCGATGGGCCCGGCGGCCTCGCGCGGCAGCCTGATCAGCACCTCCGCCTCGGCCGACAGTGGCGACTCCCACGCGTCGGTGACGAGCAGCAGCCGCGCGCCCCGGGCGCGGGCGGCCCGCACGAAGCGGGCGGTGTCCGGGGAGTATCGCCGGAAGTCGTAAGCGACCACCACGTCGGAGCCGCTCAAGTCCAGCACGGTACGGGCCCGGGCCTGCGCGGGCTCGGGCACCCTAAGCGCGCCGGGGCGCAGGCTGGCGAGCTGGCGGATCAGGTATTCGGCGGCCAGCTCGCTCAGCGGCCCGCCCAGCGCCCACACGGCCCCGGCCTCGGCGAGCAGGGCCGCCGAGGCTTCGAGCAGCGGATCGGTGACGGCGGCGAGCGTGCTGTCCAGGCCCGTACGCAGGTCCTCGGCGGCGCGCCGCAGTTCGGGCACCTGCCTGCCGGGCACGGGGTTCTCGGCCGTGTCCGGCGATCGCGTCACGAACTCCAGCAGCCGCGACCGGTCCCGCGCCCCGTCACGCACGGCTGCCTGGAAGTCGGCGAACCCGGCGTACCCCAGGCGGTCGAACAGCCGCGACGCCGTGGGCGGGCTCACCCCGGCGCGCTCGGCCAGCGCCCGCAGCGAGCCCAGCGCCGCGAACGGATAGTCGTCGAGCAGCACCCGCACGATCGCCCGCTCGCCGGGCGGCAACTCGGGATAGACGGCGCCGAGGCGGTCGGCCACCGGATCGTTCTCCACAATGACAAATGTTACATCACTTCTCGCTTGCCAGGCGGCATGAAACAAGTGTTACGGTTCCGGCATGAGAACCTGGCATGGTCTGATCGACAGCGACTACCGGCGCTGGCTGCCGGTCACCGCCGACACCCCGTCCGTCTCGCTCAACGAGGGCAACACCCCGCTCCTGCGCTCGGCGCACCTGTCGGAGCTCACCGGCTGCGAGGTCTGGCTGAAGGTGGAGGGCGCAAACCCGACGGGTTCGTTCAAGGACCGCGGCATGACGGTGGCGATCAGCAGGGCGGCCGAGGCGGGCGCGCAGGCCGTCATCTGCGCCTCCACCGGCAACACCAGCGCCTCTGCCGCCGCCTACGCCGCCCGTGCCGGGGTGACGGCCGCCGTGCTGGTCCCCAAGGGGCGGATCGCGCTCGGCAAGCTGAGCCAGGCTGTACGGTACGGCGCCGAGATCGTCGAGATCGACGGCAACTTCGACGACTGCCTGCGCGTGGCCCGCGAACTGGCCGCGCACCACCCGATCGCGCTGGTCAACTCCGTCGGCAACGAGCTGCGCCTGGCCGGGCAGCGCACGGTCGCCTACGAGATCGTGGACGCCCTCGGCGATGCGCCCGACGTGCACTGCCTGCCGGTGGGCAACGGCGGCAACATCACCGCCACCTGGGGCGGCTACCGCAACTACCACGGCGCGGGCCTGGCCGGCCGGCTGCCGCGCATGTGGGGCTTCCAGGCGGCCGGGTCGGCCCCGCTCGTCCACGGCGCGCCCGTGGCCGATCCGCGTACGGAGGCCAGCGCGATCCGGGTCGGCAACCCGGCCACCTGGGACGGCGCCGTCGCCGCCCGCGACGAATCGGGCGGGCTGATCGCGGCGGTGACCGACGAGCAGATCTTCGCGGCGTACCGGATGGTGGCCCGCCGCGACGGCGTCTTCGCCGAGCCCGCCTCGGCGGCGGGCGTCGCGGGCCTGCTCGAGCAGCACGCGCGGGGCGCGCTGGAGCCGGGGCTGCGGATCGTGATCACGCTGAGCGGCAACGGGCTGAAGGACCTGGACGCCTCTCTGCGCGACGGCTACACCTCGACGGAGACCTCCGCGTCCACCTCCGACGTGGCCCGGGCCCTGCGCCTGGCCGCCTGACCGGCCTTGGCAGCACCGCGTTGTGGAGGCGGTATCGGTCGTTCGCAGATGAACGCACGGAAAGTTGTGGGATACCTCCATGCCTGAACCAGGGTGTTCTGGTGTGGGATCGACCTCATGAAGGATGCAGAGAACAGACGCGGGTTCCCCACGGGCGACCTGGCGCGGGTGGCTGTGTTCGCAGCGCTGATCGCGGTGCTCGGCCTGCCCGGCTCGCTGAACGTCTTCGGCAACACGGTGCCCATCACGCTCCAGACGCTCGGCGTGATGCTGGCGGGCGCGATCCTCGGCACGTGGCGGGCCGCGCTGGCCGTCGTGGTGCTGCTCATCCTGGTCGCGGCAGGTCTGCCGCTGCTGGCGGGCGGGCGCGGCGGGCTGGCGGTGTTCGCCGGGCCGTCGGCCGGGTTCCTGATCGGCTGGATCCCGGGCGCGGCCGTGACGGGCTGGCTCGTCGAGCGGGCGGGCCGCAATCCGGGCATCGTCCGCCTGACGGTGGCGTGCCTGGTGGGTGGCGTCGGCGTGGTCTATCTGTTCGGCATCCCCGTCCAGGCGGCCGTTACCGGCGTGTCCCTGGGGAGTGCGGCGCTGCTCAGCACCGCCTTCCTGCCCGGCGACCTGATCAAGGCGGTGCTGGCGTCCATCGTGACCAGGGGCACGCAGCGGGCCTACCCGGACGCGGTCCCCGCCGTGCACCAGGAGCGGCTGCGTACCGGCGGGGGGCGTTGACCGCCCGATGCCCGTAGCGGAACACGTGCTGCGGCACGCCGCCGAGCGCCCTTCGCGCCTGGCGGTGTGCGGCCCCGCGGGGGAGCTCACCTACGCCCAGCTCGCCGACCGGGTCCACGGCGCGGCCCGCCACCTGCTCGGCCTCGGCATCGGGCCGGGCAGGCTGGTCGCGATCGGCCTCGCGGACCCGGTCGAGGTGCTCACCGCCGCGCTCGCGGCGGACCTGGCGGGCGCGACGCCGCTGGTGGGCGACCCCACGTGGGACCGGGAGCGGTGGTCGCGCGTCGTCCCGGCATCACCGCAGGCGGCGGGTCCCGGCGTTCACGTGGACGCGCCGCTGCCGTACGTGGCGGGCCCTGCGGTGACACACGAGCCGGGACCCGGGGATCGGGCGTGGGCGTGCTTCACCTCGGGCAGCACCGGCAGGCCGCGCGCCATCGTGCGCGGCCGCGCGTCCTGGACGGCGTCGTTCCCGCACCTCAGCGCCCTGGCCGGGATCGGCCAGGACGACGTCGTGCTGATCCCGGGCCCGCTGGTGTCAAGCCTGTACGCGTTCGCCGCCGTGCACACCCTGGCCACCGGCGCGACGGCCCTCCTGCCGGGCCGCTGGCCCGCAAGAACACTGGGCGGCCTGCTGGCCGGGGCCACCGTCGTGCACCTGGTGCCGCACCGGCTGCCCGACGTGCTGGCACGCCCGGGGAGGCTGCGAACCGCCGTGGTGGGCGGCGCGGCCCTCGACCCGGACACGCGGGCGGCGGCCGTGCGGGCGGGGATTCGTGTCGTGTCCTACTACGGGGCCAGCGAGCTGTCGTTCGTGGCGGTGGACGGCGACGGGGGTGGGCTGCGCCCTTTTCCGGGCGTGGAGATCGAGGTCAGGCCCGCACCGGCCGGCTCTCTCGGTGAGGTGTGGGTGCGTTCGCCGTGGCTGGCCGACGGCTACCTGGGCGACGCCGCCGGGCCGCTCCGGCGCGACGGTGACGGTTGGGTGAGCGTGGGCGACGTGGCGGAGCCGTACCGGGTAGGAGAGGTGCTGCGGGTACGCGGCCGAGGCGACGGCGCGATCCAGACCGGCGGCGCCACCGTCGTGCCCGAGGACGTGGAAGAGGTGCTCAGGAAGGTGCCCGGCGTGGGGGACATCGTGGTGATCGGCTCGCCGCACCCGTCGCTGGGCTCCGTCGTCACGGCGGTCATCGAGGCCGGGCGCGCCGAGCTCCCGCCGCGCGCCTTGCTGGAGGCGATGGCCAGGGGCGGCCTGGACGCGGCGCAACGGCCGCGCCGCTGGTACGCGGTGCCGAGCCTGCCGCGCACTCAGGCGGGCAAGCCCGCACGCGCCCTGGTGGCGGCCCGGCTGGCGGGCGGCGACCCCGACATCCGGCGGCTGACCTGATATGCGCAACGAACCCATGACCATGCCGGCCGGGCCCGAGGCCGTGCGTGCCCGGCCCGACGATCCCATCATCGTGGCGGCGCGGCGCACCCCCATCGGCACGGCCGGGCACGCGTTCAAGAATGTGACCGTCGACCGGCTGGCCGCGCCCGTGATCTCGGCTGTCGCGCGCGACCTGGCCGGGCGGCGGGTCGATGACGTGGTGCTGGGCAACTGCATGGGGCCGGGCGGCAACGTGGCCAGGGTGTCGGCGCTGGCGGCGGGCCTGGGCGAGGAGGTGCCCGGCCTCACGGTGGACCGCCAGTGCGGCAGCGGGCTGGCCGCGATCCTGGTCGCCGCCCAGGCGGTACGCGCGGGCGAGATGGACCTGGTGATCGCCGGCGGAGCGGAGAGCGCCTCGACCGCGCCCCTGCGTACCCATCGAGGTGCGGCGGAGCCGTACCCCAGGGCGCCCTTCACCCCGGACGGACGGCCCGACCCCGACATGGGCCCGGCCGCCGAGGCGCTGGCGGCGGCGCGCGGCATCGGCCGGGATCGCCAGGACGCCTACGCCTGCCGCAGTCACGCCAGGGCGCTGGCCGCCCGGGAGGCGGGCCGGTTCAAGGAGGAGATCGTCCCGATCGGCGGGCGCTACGACGATCAGCGGCCCAGGCCGCTGCGGGCGGCGTCGCTGGCCCGGCTGCCCGCGGCGTTCGTGGCGGGCGGTACAGTTACGGCCGGTAATTCCTCCCCGGTCAGCGACGGCGCCGCAGCCGTGGCCATCGTGCCCGAGCGGTTGCGCGCGGGCCTGCCGGGGATGCGGCTGGTGGCCGGGGCCGTCGTCGGGTGCGATCCCGAGCTGCCCGGCTGGGGCCCGGTGCCCGCCGTGCGGCGGGTGCTGGCGCGTGCGGGGGTGGAGTTGGAACGGGTCGCGGCGGTGGAGATCGTGGAGGCGTTCGCGGCACAGGTGCTGGCGGCCACCGACGCGCTCGGACTCGATCCCCTGGGGGAGGAACGGGTGTGCGCCGACGGCGGCGCACTGGCCCTGGGCCATCCGTGGGGCGCGAGCGGCGCGGTCGTGGTGACCAGGCTGTTCAGCCGCCTGGTCCGCGCGGGCGCCGCGCCGGGGACGCTGGGCCTGGCCGCGGCCGCGGTCGGCGGCGGGCTCGGCGTGGCCGCCCTGTTCGAGGTGGTCGGTCCTGGCCGGGACGGAGGGTCGGCGTGATCGAGGTCCGCGGCGTTCCGGGCGGTACGGCGTGATCGAGTTCGCCGACGTGCACGTACGGCTCGGCGAGCGGGACGTGCTGCGCGGCATCACCGCCACCCTGCCCGAGCACCGCATCGGCGTGGTCGGCGCCAACGGCTCGGGCAAGAGCACGCTCGCCCGGCTGGTCAACGGCCTGGCCCTGCCCACCTCGGGCCGCGTCACCGTGCTCGGCCTCGACACCCGCCGCAACGCCGCCAAGATCAGGCGGGGCGTCGGGTTCCTGTTCACCGACCCGGACGCGCAGATCGTGATGCCGACGGTGGCCGAGGACGTGGCCTTCTCGCTGCGCCGCAAGGGCCTGGCGCGCCAGGAGGTCGAGGCGCGTGTGCGCGACGTGCTGGCCAGGTACGGCCTGGGCGAGCACGCCGACCACCCCGCCCACCACCTGTCGGGCGGCCAGAAGCAGTTGCTCGCCCTGTGCTCGGTCATGGTGCTGGAGCCGGACATCCTGGTCATGGATGAGCCGACCACGCTGCTCGACCTGCGCCACTCCCGCCAGGTCGCCGACCTGCTGCGCGAGATGCCGCAGCAGGTGGTGGTGGTCACCCATGACCTGCCGCTGCTGGCGGGCTTCGACCGCGTACTGGTGCTCGACCAGGGCAGGATCGTCGCCGACGGCATCCCGGACGAGGCCATCGCCCACTACCGGAAGATCATGGCGTGAACGGCCTGACCGGCGCCTACGTCCCCGGCGCCTCTCCGCTGCACCGGCTGCCGGCCGGGGTCAAGCTGGCCGGTCTGGCGCTGGCGTGCACGGCGCTGGTGCTGCTGCGCTCGCCGCTGGCGCTGGCCGGGGCGGCGGTCGTCGTGGCGGGGCTGTATGTGCTGTCCGGGGTCGGGGTGGCGGCGTCCTTGGCGCAGGTCAAGCCGGTGCGGTGGTTCGCGGTGGCGTTGTTCGGGATGCAGTGGGTGTTCGTGGACCTGCAGGGGGCGGTGTCGACGACCCTGCGCGTGGTGCTGGCCGTGGCGCTGGCCGGGCTGGTCACGCTCACCACCCGTATGTCGGACATGCTGAACACGCTGGAACGCTGCCTGGCCCTGGCCAGGTTCGTCGGCTTGGACCCGTTCCGGGTGTCGCTGCTGCTGTCGCTGACCGTGCGCAGCGTGCCGGTCGTGGCTGCGCTGGCCACCCGGGTCCGCGAGGCCCAGCGGGCCAGGGGGGTCGAGCGCAGCCTGCGCGCCTTCGCCGTGCCGCTGGTGGTCAGCTCGCTCCGGCACGCCGACGCCCTCGGCGAGGCGCTCAGCGCCCGTGGCCTGGACGACTGACCGCTATCCCAGGTTTGACTTATATAAGCGCGCCATGAAATAGTCGGGCCGTGCACGCATTCGACGTCCTCGGCGATCCGGTCCGACGGCGGATCCTGGAGCTGCTGGCCGGCGGCGAGCAGAGCTCGGGCGAGCTCACCGCCGTCATCCAGCGCGAGTTCGGCATCTCCCAGCCCGCAGTCTCCCAGCACCTGCGGGTGCTGCGCGACAACGGCTTCGCCAGTGTGCGGGCCCAGGGCACCCGGCGGTTTTATGCCGTCGAGCCAGGGCCGCTGCAGGAGGTCGATCTCTGGTTGGAGCGATTTCGCGGCTTCTGGAGCCAGCGGCGAGATCCTGCGCTGCGAGCCGCCCAGGACGGCGAGCGGCGGGCCCTGACCAGATGAGAGATTTCTCATCTGGGTCTCAGCGTGGTCTCCTCGAAGGGCGTCAAAGTCACGGCATGAAGCAGCGGGCGACGGTGGTATTGCTGATCCTGGGTGCGGGGGCGGCCGGGTTCATGTCGGTGGGGCTGGTGCAGGCGGCCGACAACGAGCCGGATCTGGGCGGGCCCGTCGTGGTTTCGCCGTCGCCCAGTCCAAGCAGGTCCAGCTCGCCTGGGCCGTCCGCGTCGGTGAACGATGGGGACAGCGCGGGGCGGTCCGCGCCCACGAAGAGCGCCGATCGGCCCAGCGCGCGCAAGAGCAAGGCAGCCGAGCCGGTCAGGCCGCCGTCCCCGCGACCCGGCGGCGGTGGGGACGACGACGGCGACGATGATGGCGACGATGATGGCGGTGGGGACGACGATGGCGACGACTGATCGGTGTTCCGCATGCGGGTGAGCGCCCGCGCCCGGATCGTGGGCTGGATGCTCGCCGTCGTCGGCCTCGCCCTGTCGGTCTCGATCTTCGCGACCTGGAGCATCCTCCTCAACAGGCTCGACGCCCGGGTGGGCCTGGAGCTGCAGAACGAGGTGAAGAAGCTTCGCCAATACGCGGACAACACCGGTCGCATGACCGCCGATGTCGAGGACCTGCTCATCGGCTACCTTGCCATCAACGCGCCGGACCGGTGGGAGACGTTCTTCACCATCGTCGACGGCCACGCCCACAAGATGACCGGAATCGCGCCGCCCGCGCGGCTCGACACCGACGAAGACCTGGTCGCGAGCATGGCCAAAGCCACCGAGCCGACCAGCGGCGAGGTCGAGACCGCCGAGGGAACGGCCAAGTACGCGGTCATCCCCGTCACCGTGACCGCTGACCGCCGTCCCGCCCACTTCGTCGTGGCGATCTTCTACGACCGGCACCGCGAGGAGATCGTGGACGCGGTGCGGGTGCTCGGGCTGTCCGCGCTGGCCGCCATGGCGCTGGCGGGGGCGGCCGGGTGGTTCGTGGCCGGGCGGGTACTCGCCCCCGTCCGGCTGGTCAGCCAGACGGCCGAGCAGATCAGCGGCTCCTCAGACCTCACCCGCCGGCTGGACGTGCCGGGCGACGACGACGTGGCCGCGCTCGCCGCCACCTTCAACCACATGCTCGATCGGCTGGAGCGGGCCTTCGTCGTGCAGCGGAACTTCCTGGACGACGCCGGGCACGAGCTGCGTACGCCGATCACCGTCGTACGCGGCCACCTGGAGCTGATGAGCGACGATCCGGCTGATCGCGCGGAGACGTTAGCCCTGGTCACCGACGAGCTCGACCGCATGAACCGCATCGTCGACGACCTCCTGACGATTGCCAAGGCCGAGCAGCCGGGCTTCCTGTCCGTGGACACCGTCGAGCTGGCCGACCTCACGGTCAGCGTGGTCGCCAAGGCGAGGGCGCTCGGCGAACGTGCGTGGCGGGTGGACGAGGTGGCCGAGGCCCTCGTGCCGGCCGACCGGCAGCGGCTCACGCAGGCGCTCATGCAGCTGGCGGCCAACGCCGTACGCCATACGCAGGACGGCGATCTGATCGCTGTGGGGTCCGCCGTCCGGGAGGACCAGGTCGAGCTGTGGGTACGCGACAGCGGTCCTGGAGTGGCGGTCGCGGATCGGGAGCGCATCTTCAGCCGGTTCGCCCGTGGGGCGGGCCGTACCGGCGCCCATGACGGGGCCGGTCTGGGCCTGGCCATCGTGAAATCCATCGCCGAGGCTCATGGAGGCCGGGTGCACGTGACCGAGGCTGCGGGCGGCGGGGCCTGCTTTGTCATCTCCATTCCCCTGCGGGAGGTGCGATGAACCGAATTCTGATCGCCGAGGACGAGGCCAGGATCGCCTCCTTCGTGGAGAAGGGGCTGCGGGCGAACGGCTTCGTGACCGCCGTGGTGGGGGACGGGATCGCGGCGTACGACCTGGCCTGCGCGGGCGGGTTCGACCTGCTCATCCTGGACATCGGGCTGCCGTTGAGCGACGGGTTCACGGTGCTGCGGCGGCTGCGGGAGGCCAAGGCGACCATCCCGGTGATCATCCTGACCGCCCGGGACAGCGTGAGCGACACCGTTGCGGGGCTGGAGGGCGGCGCGGACGACTACATCGCCAAGCCATTCGCGTTCGAGGAGCTGCTGGCCAGGGTGCGGCTGCGGCTGCGGGCCGAGCGGACGCCCGAGGTGACCGTGCTCCGGGTGTCGGATTTGTCGCTGGATCTGCGTACCAGGCGGGCCTACGTCGGCGATTGGGCGGTCGACCTGTCCACCCGTGAGTTCGCGCTGGCGGAGATCTTCTGCCGTCACCCGGACCAGGTGCTGACCCGCGAGCAGTTGCTCAGCCACGTGTGGGGGTTCGACTTCGACCCCGGCTCGAACGTCGTGGACGTGTACGTCCGGTATCTGCGGCGCAAGATCGGGGCAGATCGGATCGAGACGGTTCGTGGCACCGGATATCGGATGAGAGCCTCCTAATCATCGCCTAACGGTCACTTCACCGCTCCCTAGCAAGCTGTTCATCAACAGGACAACGAAGGGAGCGGTTGTGGCAACCGGGTTAGCGATGAATCTCGTGGCGATCGTGCTGCTGGCCTACGGCCTCTACTATCGGCGGCACCAACGGCGCGATCTGCTGTTCGCGTACATCGCGCTGAATGTGGGGATCTTCGCGGTGGTGTCGCTGCTGCTGGTTCAGCGGGTCGACATCGCCGTCGGGTTTGGGTTGTTCGGGCTGTTGTCGATCATCCGGCTGCGGTCCAGCGAGATCACCCAGCAGGAGATCGCCTACTACTTCGTCGCGATCGTGCTGGGGCTGGTCAACGGGATCGCGGCGGCGTTTCCGCTGACCGCGCTCGCGCTGAACGCGGTGCTGCTGGCGGTGATGTACGTGGCCGACCACCCCGGGCTGCTCGGCCGCACCCGGCAGCAGGTCGTCACGCTCGACGTCGTCCACGCGGACCCGGAGCTGCTGAAGGCGGACCTGGAGAGCCGGCTGCGGGCGCGGGTGAAGCAGTGCGTGGTCATGCAGGTCGACTACGTGCGGGACGTGACCGTGGTAGATGTGCGCTACGTGGTGCCGAACCTGCGGGAGAAGGTGCGATGACGACGGATGCGGACGTGGTCCTCGCCGGCGTCGCCGCCGGCAAGGCGCCCATCGGGCTGGAGGACGTGCCGGAGCTGATGAGCCGGGTGGACTCCAAGTACATCGTGACCGCCGCCGCGTTCGTCCGGCTCGCCGCCGAGCTCGGGGATCGCTTCGCGGTGCTGCGGATCGGCGGGCGGCGGCAGTTCCGCTACACCTCCACCTATTTCGACACGCCGGACCTGCTGACCTTCCAGCAGCACCGCCAGGACCGGCGGCGCCGGTTCAAGCTCCGCACCCGGACCTATCTGGACGGCGGCGGCCAGTGGCTGGAGCTCAAGCTGAGCGGGGCGCGGGGAAGCACGGACAAGCGTCGCATCCCCTACGACGACGCGCCCGCGCAAACGCTGACCACGAAGGCGATGGACTTCGTGAGCGACACGCTGATCAGCGAGCTGCGTCTCCGGGCGCCGGACACGCTCGGGCCGGTGCTGTCCACCGACTACAAGCGGGTGACGCTCGTGGACCGGACCGGGATGGCCCGGCTCACCTGTGACACCGGCCTGTTCTTCCGCAACGCGGAGCGCGTGGCGCCCGCACGGCGGGACCTGGTGCTGCTGGAGTCGAAGTCCGCCGACGGGAAGGCGGTAGTGGATCGGGTGCTGCGAAGAATGGGGGTGCGGGCGGTGAGCATGAGCAAATACTGCATCGCCATCGCCGCCCTCCATGACCGCCCAGCCAACCGATGGCGCCCGGTGCTGCGGCGCTACCTGGCATAGGGTTGAAGCGCTCCCCACGACTAAAGTCGGGGGATTCCAGCCAGCTCGGGGCTCGCCGTAGCGTGGCCCTGGGCTGCTGTTGCTTGGCGGTTCACCTTCCGGCCCACACGGTTGCGTGGTTTGCGCGCCCCAGCCCGCGCACCCGGTCCGGGTTGTGCGTGCTCCGCCCTCCCGGCGGTGAGGATGTTCTTGGCGGCGTTCACGTCGGCGTGCTCGGTGTG